>DNHN01000297.1:2746-16290 GCA_003485825.1 Bacteroidota bacterium
AATAGTAATGTGAATAACACATTCTCTGGAGATAATGGAGACATAAGTCTTACGGTTACTTCTCCTGCAGGATGCGCCACTACAGTCACTGATAACGTTCTAGTATATCCTATACCAAACGCCAACTTTGTGCCGAATCCTAATAACTTTACTACCGCTGCTTTACCTCGATTTGTCTTTACAGATAAAAGTAGAGTCGCTGCAGCTAATGGTAGCTTTATAGAAAGCTACGCTTGGGATTTTGGTGATCCGCTTAACGATGCAGATACTTCTTCTCTGCAGAACCCTTCTTGGTATTACTCTACTGATACGGCTACTTATTGTGTCAACCTAGAGGTGACTACCAATCACGGATGTACTAATGACACCACTTCTTGTGTTATCGTAGGTCCTGACTTGATCGTATACATACCTAACGCCTTTACCCCTAACATATCTGGTCCAGAGGCTAACGAGGGCTTTAGTGCTATCGTCAGTGGTCATAAACAATTGAAGCTTGTTGTATTTAACCGTTGGGGCGAGATTATGTACCGCACATCGGAAATAACAACCAGCCTAGACGGTACTACCAAGACTAAACCTTGGAATGGTAACTATAATGGTGAACTTGCTCAACAAGACGTTTATGCTTACCAACTAGTTGTTACTGCTCTGAATGATGAGGAGTATGAATATAGCGGTACCGTTACCTTGATACGATAAATGCGAACTGGGTTTTTATTCCTGCTGACAGTACTATATACATCTATTTTCAGTCAAGTCACAGAAGAACTCATCTACCCTGTAGTACCCATAGCAGATGAATGTCACTATGCATTTGATAATCAAGATTCCATTCAGGTAATCTCTATTGAGGATTTTCAAAAGATAGACAGCATTTGGACCACTTTTAATAGTTGCCTAGGCTATGAAGAAGGTAGAGAAAATGCGGCATCATACGGCATCCAATTTAGGTCAGCAGGCAAGGAGATTGATGCAGATTTCTTTATACATGATAGCTACTTGAAGACAGAATATCAAAGCTCTTTAGTCACAAATATTAAAAACATTAAACCGTTTGACCATATTTTCTTTACGGATATAAACTATGAAAGAGGAGGGGCCATGTACCAAGTGAAAGATGTGCATATGGTAATAGATTCCATAGTTGTGCCCAAACTAGATACATGCTGGCAATATTTCTCTATGAGCCCTATATCTCCATACTCCTCCATAAATGTGACTAAAGAGCAATTCAAGAAGTTGCTTCTTGACTCTTTTGGTTTCAATCATTGTCTAAACACAAAAGAATGGCTAGACACTTCTGTGAAGGTACAAATGACCATAGCTCCCAGAGCAGTATCTGGAGGCATGAGTGTCAATATTTTCATTGACTCCTATGATGTAAATAACCTCTCTGATTTCTCGAAAGTCATCAAAAGCATAGATCAACTATCCTATGCAGAGAATATCGTTTTCAACAAAACAATATATCTAAAAGAGGGCGAGTATAGGTATGTGCCTGAGTATAGGTTTAATATAATAGACCAAGCAAAGTGCGAATCTACTTTTAGTCTAATCAACTCAAACCTTGATTCGCTCACTTCACTGATTCTTAAAATCCAAAAAGGGGAAATAGCGCCTGTACCTTGCTTTGTAAACGAAAGTGTAAATCCACTTTCGTTTAGTCTAATACTATCTTCTCAAGATGGCAATTTAATGGCTTCTTCCACGGGTAAAATCAGTGGACCCATACTTAGCATTATTAGACGTGCAAAATCTGGAGATCAAATTCTAATAGAGCGACTTCAAAACACAAACCCTTATGAAAACAAAAAGAGTAACTACAAATCAATTGTAATTACTCTTCCTTAATCGTTTTATGTAAACGAGCTTATCCGTTCATACTTACTAGGAACTCATCGTTGTTCTTAGTACCTTTCATGTAGTTCAGCATAGTGTTCATTGCCTCTTCAGGATTCATGTCTGCCAAGTGATTACGCATCACCCACATTTTCTGAAGAACCATTTTATCCAATAATAAATCCTCTCTACGTGTACTGGATGAAACAATATCAATAGCTGGGTAGATGCGCTTATTGGATAGTTTTCTATCTAACTGAAGCTCCATATTACCTGTACCCTTAAACTCTTCAAAGATTACTTCGTCCATCTTAGATCCGGTCTCTGTAAGAGCAGTAGCTATGATAGTCAGTGAACCTCCATTTTCTATGTTACGCGCAGCTCCGAAGAAACGCTTAGGCTTCTGTAGCGCATTCGCATCTACACCACCACTTAGTATTTTACCACTCGCTGGCTGTACTGTGTTATATGCTCTAGCGAGACGCGTGATAGAGTCTAGTAGTATCACCACATCGTGTCCACACTCTGTAAGTCTTTTAGCTTTTTCCAATACAATATTTGCAAGCTTCACATGCTTATCTGCAGGCTCATCAAAGGTAGATGCTACCACTTCTGCCTTGACATTACGAGCCATATCAGTAACCTCCTCTGGACGCTCGTCTATGAGTAGGATAATCATGTATACCTCTGGGTGATTAGCAGATATAGCGTTAGCTACGTCTTTCAGTAGATTTGTTTTACCTGTCTTAGGCTGTGCTACGATCAGTCCACGTTGCCCTTTTCCTATAGGTGAGATGATATCCATAATACGGGTACTATAGTTATCATTCTGATACTCTAAGTTAAACTTCTCATCTGGAAAAAGAGGAGTAAGGTGGTGAAACGCTACTCTATCTTTTACAAATTCAACCGTTCTACCGTTAATACTTAGTATATTAATAAGCGCAAAGTACTTCTCGCCTTCTTTTGGTGGTCGAATATTTCCTCTTACAGTATCGCCAGTCTTAAGACCATTTTGACGAATCTGATTAGGTGCCATGTATACATCGTCAGGTGAAGGCTGATAATTATAATCTGCAGATCTTAAAAAACCGTACCCGTCCGATATCACCTCTAACACACCTTGCGTAGTTACCACACCTTCTAGCTCTAGGTAATTGATTAACTTTTCTTCTGCTTCACGTTTAGCTCTTTTTGTCTCTTCTGCTTTTTTACGCTCTGCATCTCGCTCTGCACGTTCTGCCTCTCTATCCGCTCTTTCCTTATCTCTCGCTTCTTTTTCCTCAGGGGTCAATTGCTTGTGATTAGGGTTATTGCTGTTCGTTTTTGGGTTGTTGTCTTTAGCTGGCCTGTCGCTTGGTTTCTTCTCCTCTTTATTGTCATTTCCCTCACGCTTAGCCATGCGGTCGTCTCTACTTACACGCTCTTTGCTTTTAGGTCTCTCGGTAGCGTCTTTTTCACCCTCTGGAGCTACTCGTTTGGGACTTTCTTTACGTGGGCGATCATTTCGTGTACGATCTTTTCTTGCCTCCTTTTTCTCCTCTTTAGGAGCATCTTTAGCGGTCTCTGTGGTTCGCTCCTCTTTTGGCTTACGTATAGGAGCTGCCTTTTTTACTCTTGGTGGCTTAGCTTCTGTTTGTTCCTTAGGCTTGTTATCAGAAGAAGATTTTACTCCTTTGAATTTTTCTGGATTCACCGCTTGGTAATCTAGAATTTTATAGGCTAGATCTTGCTTCTTTAGTCCCTTATGAGCTATATCGTGCTCATCTGCGATGTTGCGCAAATCAGGAAGGAGCATCTCTCCTAATGAAAGAATATCGTACATGTATTATTAAGAATTAAATGTTTTTACTGTGTTCTAGAAAAAATTTGGAAATTTTCTTGAGTGGTGCCCGAAAGGCTTTGCAAGTATAAAGTATTCTTTGGGAATATGCAAACCGCTATAAAAGGTGCCAAAATCGCATGGATCAATATGCAATCTGATAGTATCATAATGATACTATCAGATTGTCTTTACTTAAAAAGTAAAATCCTTACACTTGATTTAAGAAATGACTATTAAACATCTAGTAAACTTCAGTATATTCCTAGTCTGCTTGCTATCCCACTCTTGCTCTGTGATAGGAAAAGACTATTTATTGCAGAATTTTATGATTCCACTTTCCTATTTAAGTCAATCCACAGGTCTGAAAGGAGAGATAAATAGTAGTATAAATATATTGAGGGTACCATTTAACCAATAGGTTTAAGTACAAAAGGAGCGAGTTGTCAAGAGAAATTAATAAAGAAACTTAAAACTATTTAAGGCGCACTTAGCGTTTGGGATAGAATCAAAAGAATCTTTAGAAAACAGAAGCCCAATCCTCTTACAAGAATTGGCTTTAAGTAATGTTGTTTAACGAAACTTAAACCAATGATTTTATAGAAGCCTACATTCCAAAGGTTTTGACAACTAAATTATTAGATACGGTATGAACAAAGAATAGATACTATCATACCTCCCAGAAAATAAACTTTCGGCTAAAGCCAACCAATCATACCTGTTTGGCAATGGGCTGAAGCCCATTGAGACTATTGCTAAATAGTTTAAAAAGCCTAGAAGAGGAAACCAGAAGCTGCCTAACAAAAAAGCCCAACTCACTTAAGAATTGGGCTCTAAATGTTGTTTAGCGAAGCTTAAACCAGTAGTCTTACTGGCTCTTCTAGCAGCTCAGCAAAGGTCTTAAGGAAATTAGCTCCTGTGACACCGTCTACAGCCCGGTGATCACAACTCAACGTAACTTTCATCACGTGACCTGGTCTCATCTCGCCGTTTTCAACTATGACAGTCTCTTTAGAACTTCCTATAGCTAAGATACACGCATCCGGTGGATTGACTATTGCTGTGAACTCATCAACACCAAAGGCACCGAGGTTTGAGATAGTGAAGGTATTTCCTTCCCAATCTTGTGGTTTTAGTTCTTTGGTCTTCGCTTTTCCTGCTAGATCTCTTACTTCTGCTCCTATCTGAGAAAGTGACTTGCTATCTGCAAAACGCACTACAGGTACCAATAGACCATCATCGATAGCTACTGCTACACCAATATGTACATGGTGATTTCTTCGTATCTTATCACCTAGCCAAGATGAATTTATATTGGGATGGCTCTTAAGCGCTACTGCCGTAGCTTTAATAATAATATCATTGATAGAGATACGGTTATCGGTATACTCATTCATGCGTTTGCGTGCAGCTAGTACTGCATCCATTTTAATCTCCTTGGTAAGGTAGAAGTGTGGCGCAGTGAATTTAGACTCGGCTAATCGCTTGGCAATTGTCTTACGCATTTGCGAGACTGGAACTTCATCATAGCTTTCTACACCTACTGTCGAAGCACTGGTACCTGCTGCTGATGGCTTGTAGTTCTCTATGTCTTTTTTAATAATTCGGCCATTGTCTCCAGATCCAGAAACAGTTTCTAAGTTTATGCCTTTCTCCTCTGCCATGCTTTTGGCTAACGGTGATGCGAAAATTCGCCCGTTATTTGCACTGGAACTACTTGTCGCAGGTGCACTTGAGGCAACAGGTGCTGCTGGTTCACTAGGAGTCGGAGCTGCTGGAGCTTCTTCGGCTGGTTCTTCTTTTTTCTCCGCTGGAGCTTCTTTGAGTAAATCTTGAAAATCCTCTCCCTTCTTTCCTATTACGGCTATAACGGTCTCTACAGGGACTGTAGAACCTTCTTCTAGAAGGTAAAGCACTTCCCCTTTTTCAAAATTTTCCAGCTCCATAGTAGCCTTGTCGGTCTCTACGTCTGCTATCATTTCACTGGACTTTACGGTATCTCCTACTTTGACAAACCAAGATACGATGGTACCTTCCTCCATTGTGTCGCTCATCCTAGGTAATTTTATTGCTACTGCCATTTATCTTACTATTAATGCTTCGCAAAACTAAACATCCAAGTTTAAATATTGTTGGTAACGACCAATAATACAACAATTTATTTCGCACAAATAGGTCGTGCTTTGTAGCACAATGAGACAATACGAAGATTTCCTGAAATATGTGTTCGAAAATGGAACCAAAAAAACAGACAGAACAGGCACCGGAACTATCAGTGTTTTCGGGGGGCAGCTACGCTTTGATTTAGCGGAATCATTTCCTCTCATTACTTCTAAAAAGATACACTGGAAGTCAGTGGTGCACGAGCTTCTCTGGTTTCTTAAGGGGGATACGAATATCCAATACCTCAAGAACCACAATATAAAAATATGGGACGCTTGGGCAGACGAAAATGGTGACCTAGGTCCTGTATATGGCAAACAATGGAGAGAATGGGAAGCTCCCAACGGTGAAAAAATAGATCAAATACAGTACGTACTAGACACCCTAAAAAACAATCCAGATAGCCGTAGAATAATCGTAAATGCTTGGAATGTAGGAGAATTGAGCGACATGGCGCTTACTCCATGTCACTGCCTATTCCAATTTTATGTAGCAGATGGTAAACTTAGCTGCCAGCTATACCAACGCAGTGCTGATTTATTCTTAGGAGTTCCTTTTAACATAGCCAGCTATGCACTGCTTACCCTTATGATAGCTCAAGAAGTAGGACTGGAGCCTGGAGAGTTTGTACATACATTCGGTGATGCACATATTTACAGTAATCATTTTGAGCAGGTAAAAGAGCAACTAAGTCGGGAACCCCGCGAATACCCTAAGGTGAAATTAAACCCAGATAAGAAGTCTGTATTTGGTTACGTGTTTGAAGATTTTGTGGTAGAGGGATACGATCCACATCCTAGAATAAGTGCTCCTGTAGCAGTATAAATAAAGCGCCTAATTTTAGAGGAGTAATAGTGTCTTGTTCATATCAATCTTATTATTATTCTGTCTCCAAAACTATAAACTATAAAAAAGTTAGAAAATATTTTTCTCCAATGCTAAAATAAGGCCTTTAGTTTCAAGAATACCTTTATCCCATTTTCTCCAAAATATCTATAGCAGCCTCTGCTATCACTGTACCTGGACCAAACACGAAATCTACTCCTGAGTCATACAAGAACTGATAATCTTGCTCGGGAATAACTCCCCCAGCTACGACTATGATATCCTCCATACCTTGCTTTTTCAATTCACCGATTACTTCCGGCATTAAGGTTTTGTGTCCTGCTGCAAGAGAAGATACCCCAAGTATATGTACATCATTTTCCATAGCTTGTTTTGCCACCTCCGCTGGTGTTTGAAAAAGTGGACCTATATCTACATCAAAACCTAAATCTGCAAATGCAGTAGCAATAATCTTAGCACCTCTATCATGGCCATCTTGACCCATTTTGGCTACTAATATCCTTGGTCTACGTCCATCCTTTGCAGCAAAATCATCTGCCGCTTTTCGCGCTGCTATTACCTTATCGTCGTTTTGCACTTCTTTCAAATATACGCCACTTATGGTCGCATTCTGCGCTTGGAAGCGTCCAAATACGTTTTCTAAGGCATTGGACATCTCACCCAACGTAACTCTAGCTTCCGCTGCTTCTACACAGATTTCAAGTAGGTTTTCGTCTGACGCTGCTGCTTTTTCAAGCTTAGCTAATAACATCTCAGCTTTACTACTGTCTCTTTCTGCCTTTACGCTATTGATTCTTTCTATCTGACTCTTGCGTACCGCATCGTTATCTACTTCTAGAATGTCAAAATCTGCTTTCTCCTCTGACTTATATTTATTTACACCTACTATGATCTCTTTCCCTGCATCTATTTTCGCTTGTTTGACGGCTGCACATTCTTCGATACGCATTTTTGGGATTCCACTTTCAATGGCCTTAGACATACCTCCAAGTTCCTCTATTTCTAGAATATACTCCCACGCTTTATCCGCAAGTTCCTGCGTATACTTTTCTATGAGTACACTCCCCCCCCACGGGTCTATTACCTTAGTGATATCCGTTTCTTCTTGTATAATTTTTTGTGTATTTCTGGCTATTTTAGCACTGAAGTCCGTTGGTAAAGCCATCGCTTCATCAAAACTGTTGGTGTGCAAACTCTGTGTTCCACCAAAAACGGCAGCTAATGCTTCAATAGTAGTTCGAGCTACATTGTTATACGGGTCTTGCTCCGTAAGACTCCATCCGCTGGTTTGACAATGGGTTCTGAGCGCCATAGATTTATCATTTTGCGGATCAAACCTTTTAATCAGCTTCGCCCAAAGCAGTCTGCCTGCTCGCAGCTTCGCGATTTCTTTATAAAAATTCATCCCGATCCCCCAGAAAAAACTCAATCTAGGAGCGAAATCATCTATCGCCAAACCTGCTTCTATTCCCGTGCGCACATAGTCTAGACCATCAGCAATGGTATATGCCAATTCCAGTTCTGGAGTAGCTCCTGCTTCCTGCATGTGGTACCCACTAATACTTATGCTATTGAACTTTGGCATATTACCCGAAGTATATTTAAAGATATCAGAGATGATTCGCATACTAGGAGCTGGTGGATAGATGTAGGTGTTTCGCACCATAAACTCTTTGAGAATATCATTTTGGATTGTTCCAGCTAGTTTCGCTTGGTCTACTCCTTGCTCTTTGGCAGCAGCTATATAAAATGCCATTATTGGAAGTACAGCACCATTCATAGTCATACTGACAGAGATATCCCCGAGTGGAATCTCATCAAAAAGGATTTTCATGTCCTCTATGCTATCTATAGCCACTCCAGCCATTCCCACATCTCCCGTAACTCGCTCGTGGTCACTATCATAACCTCTATGTGTAGCTAAGTCAAAAGCTACAGAGAGTCCTTTTTGACCCGCAGCCAAGTTTCTTTTGTAGAACGCGTTGCTTTTTTCTGCCGTACTAAATCCTGCATACTGGCGAATGGTCCATGGGCGAATAGCATACATCGTAGAGTATGGACCACGTAAGTATGGTGCTATACCTGCGGTAAATCCAGTCATACTAAGTGGAGTCTCAGAAGTCATCCTGAGCGGAGTCGAAGGGTCGGCTTCTGAAGACGCATTGTCTACCTTTTGACTGAGCCTGTGCTGAGCAGAGTCGATGTGCTCCATGTACTGCTCCGTCAGCTTCTCCAAAAACCAACTCCCACTAGCTGCATCATGCAATTCTCCCATATAGCTTTCACTTTTGAGCAGGAGTAAGATATTTTTAGCGAGTCGAAGGCTTTGTTCGTTTTCTTTATTGTTGAATGGCAATACACAAATATGCTTTGCTCCTCCGATGATAGCAGAAGCTGCGGTGATGGTTTGTCTTACCAAGTTGTTATGCGTAAACTCATCATCAGATGCAGGAACTACTACATTTATTTCTGTAGTTGGATTTGCAATTCGCAGTGCTCTTAGCTTCGCAATATTTTCGTAGAACTTCGTTCCCAGCTCAAAATAAACTGACTGTTCATTCGCTGCATTGGTCAGGTTGTTTAGTACTAGGCTTCCACAACTCTTTCCTAGTTCGTCTAGGCTGCCTATGGTTTTGTCTACTCCTGATAGTTGAGTCTTTGCTAGCAATGTGATTTGCCAATCTGCTCGTCCTACAGACACTAGAGACGTGCTATTCTCATCTGAAAAATAGGGCTCTAGCCTTATTCCGTCTGAGGTCGTATATGCTAATTCATCTAAGGACTTTCCTTTCAAATCCTTTGTTGCTTTTGCTTTCCAATCTGCTAAGCTTGCCTGAGCAAACTCATCAAACGCTAGTGTTTTATCCAATTGCATTAGGGCAAAGGTAGAATATTAGGTCTTTGATGTATACCTCTCAGATTTTTAAGTGACCTATGTCACCTTTTCCGCGTTTATAAAGGGCTACCTTAGAACCCATGAAAAATACATTGCATTTTACCATTTTACTCCTTTTAGGGTCGAGCTTCTTATCCTCTTGCTCTCCCAAGTCTAACTCAGAAAATAATGAGACAAAAACGCAAGAAAAAGAGCAGGTGTATACGCTAACAACAGATTCTACTGCGTTAAAATGGACGGCATTCAAAACCACTCAACGGATAGGTGTTAGTGGGTCATTTGATTCTATCTTCATCGATGCTAAGAATACCACAGGAACTATTCCAGAGCTACTCACAAATGCTCGAATCACAATAAATACGACTTCTGTGAATTCGAATAATGCAATTCGTGACCCGAAAATTGTATCCTTTTTCTTTGGGGCCTTTTCCGTCCCAAATGAAATACTTGGTACCATTGATTCCGTAGTCAACGACAATATCTACATCGAGATAACTATGAATGGGATTAAAAAAACGGTCATAGCTGACTATTCTATTGACACCCTTTTGCTTGATATTAATACGGTCATCCATCTACCAGACTGGAATGCAGAAGGTGGACTATCTGCACTAAATAAGGAATGTGACGACCTACACAAAGGCGAAGATGGGATTTCAAAACTCTGGCCCGAAGTAGCGATAAATATCACTTGTCCGCTGAAGCAAGTGGAATAGTATTGAATCATACCTTAAATTTGCCCAACAATGTACAATAACATTATATCAGAAAACAACAACCCTGATGGTTCGGGGGTAGTGCAAATCATCACCATAAACCGTGAGAATAAACTCAACGCACTAAACGTAGAACTCATACAAGAAATAGGACAAGAAGTAGCTCGACTCAACAAGGAGAAGTCTGTTCGTGGAATTATTCTTACCGGAAAAGGAGAAAAAGCTTTTGCTGCAGGTGCAGATATTTCAGAATTTGCCAACTTTGGCGAAGCTGATGCAAAAGAAATGAGTGCCAAAGGCGGGAAAGTATTTACGAGTATAGAAGAAAGTGAGATCCCCGTAATAGCTGCTGTAAATGGTTATGCGCTAGGTGGTGGGTGTGAACTTACGATGGCTTGTCATGTACGTATAGCAAGTGAAAATGCCTTGTTTGGACAGCCAGAAGTAAACTTAGGTGTGCCTCCAGGATATGGCGGAACTCAGCGTCTTGCACAGATAATAGGACGAGGTAGAGCACTCGATATGCTCATCACTGCTAAATCGATTAACGCATCCACGGCGCTCGATTATGGACTGGTCACTCAAGTAGTAAGTATAGAAGAACTGCTACCCACATGTATTACATATGTAGAGAAACTAGTAGGAAAATCACCGTTTGCTATAGCTGAAGTGATTAAGTGTACCAATGCATTGTATGAAAACGAGGACGGTCTACAATACGAAATAGACAGTTTCGCCAAGAGCTTTGAAACCAATGACTTTCGTGAGGGGACCACAGCATTCCTCGAAAAACGAAAACCAAACTATTCTTAATATGACAATTGACTGCCTCTTTTATTTTGGCATTCTATTTGTTCTTAAAGTGTTGAACATTAATTTTGAAAAAATATTAAATATAAAAAAATGAAAAATTTAATCTTACTATCTGCTTTTGTATTCGGATTCTCAGCTATCTCAATAGCTCAAAGTGACAAAGTAACTTTGTCTTCTGAGTCTAAAGCTAAGATGAGCCTTGAGAAAACCTCCCATGATTTTGGGGAAATAGAAGAAGGCGTACAAGCTACAGTTACTTTTACTTTCAAAAACACAGGTAATGCTCCTCTAGTACTTAATAGCGTGAAGGCATCTTGTGGATGTACTACACCAAAATGGACGA
Source organism: Bacteroidota bacterium (assembly GCA_003485825.1). Lineage (GTDB taxonomy): Bacteria > Bacteroidota > Bacteroidia > NS11-12g > UBA9320 > UBA9320. The sequence continues at coordinate 14,188 of DNHN01000297.1, forward strand.
AAGAGCCTATCGCTCCAGGAGAAGAAGGTGTAATCACCGCTATCTATAACTCTAAAGGAAGACCAGGTAACTTCACTAAAACAATAACTGTGAAGCACAATGGTGACGGAGGAACTGAATTCCTTACTATCAGAGGTGTAGTAAAGACAGCAGCAGCGCCTGTAACTCCTACAGTAGTAGCTCCAGCAGGACAATAAAATATATCAACTCAAACGGAAGCCCCATTGCAATGCAATGGGGCTTTTTAGTTTACATCGGGTTTAGGTACACCAGGTTCAAGAAGTGCCGCTTACAGTGAAAGGGATATTGTACCACGTATATTTAACCATATGCTGATAGCCATATGGTTTTTACTCGTTGTGAGACCAACTATAGCTCTGCTGCTTTGCCAAACCACCCCGTCAGTCCACCTGTATGGATAGCTAGTATTTTCTCCCCTTTTTTTATGCTTTCATTTTCGCATAGTTTCTGGATAGCAAGCATCATTTTACCAGTGTAGATAGGATCCAGAAGTATCCCGGTCTCACGAGCGAATTCTTTAACAAACTCAATCAATTCATTATTGGTTTTTGCATACCCACCGCAGTGATACTCATCATAGATAGTCACACCGGTAATCCCGTAGTCCTGTTCTATATCGTTGGCTATGTATCCTTCTCCTTTGAGGACTTGAATTCCATACAGTCTAGGCGGATTTTTAACCTGGGTAAGTGACTGATACATTCCGCTAATAGTGGTGCCCGTACCACAGGATACAAAAACTTTATCTATCTGTGAAAGATCTGTTTCATTTAAAATATCTTGGCATCCTTTAGTTCCTAGCTTGCTGGCTCCACCCTCTGGCACATAAAGTACATCCCCAACTATTCCTTCGGTTCTATTGCTCTTTTTATAGGTTTCTCTTGACACAAACTGTAGATTCATCCCATAGAGTTGACACATTTTCAATACCGGATTCCATACCTTAGGCTCTTCACCTCGAATTATTCCTGCGCATCGTATTCCTAAAGCTGCACATGCTGCTGCTGTAGCCACTAGGTGATTTGAATACGCCCCTCCGTAGGTAGTAAGTTGAGTAAAGCTCTCTTTAGGGTAGTGTGCAAATACACCAGCTAATTTTCGCCACTTATTACCCGATATAATCGGGTGAATGAGGTCATCTCTTTTCATACAAAGCTCTATGCCTGCTTTTTTACTCCAGGCTGTTTGCACTTGAGTGATGGGACTCGGTATGTTTAGATGACTGAGTATCTCCATATTACTGTTTCTCTGGGAAATGAGCTTTGATTAATGCCCAAACGATATCTCCTTCATAGCCTTTATTCATCACAAACTGGGCTGCTTTGTAATTTTTTTGATACCCTTTAATCGCTTTCAGGCTATCTATTTTCTTATTCAACAAACTAAGAAGCACTTCCTCATACCTGTCCTCCTCTATTTCTTGCATACCTTTTTTGATACAATAGTCCGATATCTTTCGCTTCTTTAACTCCATTCGAATCTTGTTTCTTCCCCACTTTTTATGGATAAACTTGCCGCGTACATATGCTATAGCGAATCTTTCTTCGTTCAGAAAATCATGCTGAATAAGTTCATAAATAAGTAGCTCAACGTCTTCTTTGGCCAGTCCATACCCGTATAGTTTATCGCGCACCTCTTGGTGGCAACGCTCCTGATAAGCGCAGAACTTGGCTATCTTGCTCTTCGCCTGGCTTGGTGTGTATCTTATTTTGCTGTACTCCTCCACTCTGAGGGGGCTAAATTAGTGCACAATAACACTACTTTTGTAATCCATTTGTACTCCTTAGCAGAAATAGCCAAAATAGTAGACGGCACACTTCACGGTGATGGGAGTCTGAGTATAGTTAATATCTATACTGATACCCGAAGTAGTAGACAACATGCGGCACTCTTTATAGCTATCAGTACAACCAAAACCAATGGAAACACTTTTGTTCCACAGGCTATAAGTCAAGGAGCTGTAGCCGTATTGGTATCGGCTATTCCCAATATAGGGTGCAACTATATTTTAGTTAAGGATACGCTATATGCGCTTCAAAAACTGGCAACTTATCACCGTGCTCAGTTTACTATTCCTACTGT
>DNHN01000118.1 GCA_003485825.1 Bacteroidota bacterium
AATATTAAAAATCTCTCTTACCACGTAGTTTTCTAACACTTGAACATCGGGTAAATCTGAAGATTCTTTGAGCTGGAGACGATACCACTGTTTGTCTATATATAATCCAAACTCATTTCTATTCTTAATTTCATACAGCGTCTCGTCCGAATTTACTACTTTAAATCTGACGGATAATGCTGCGATAATTTCATCCTTAGGAAAATTAACGATTGGCTTTATCAACCTATGGAATGGTAATATTTCTAAATCTTCCTCGTGCATGATACAGCACATAGATTTATCATTTTCTAATGCACTTACATTTGCATTAAACTCCTCTGTAGAAGCTGACCTGTGATGTCCGTCAGCTATATAAAGACTATCTATAGCGCCTAGTGCAGCACGAATTTCCGCTACCTGAGTATCGTCACTTACTTGGTATACGATATGCCGCTTATCATCCAAAGTGGTAAACGAGTAGAGCTGATTGGCAGCACTCACATCCAGAGGCACAGAACCGTTATGAGCCAACAGTGTAGGCTCTCCCATTATCTTGGTCGTCTTAAAGAGTTCTACCAAAAACTTTAATCTGCTTGGCCGAATCTCTTCGTGCTTCTTAATTTTATTTGCCTTATAGTCACTAATAGCGCATAATGCTATGAGGCCTTTGAAAATTTTTCCATCCTTTCTGATTTGCTCATAAATATAAAAGGAGTCTTTATCTTCTTTTATGAAGACTCCTTTTGCTTTCATATCTTTTATGTACTTAGCTGCAAAGGGAAGAAACTTCTCTGGCTCTTGAAATGCACCGCTATAGCTCAAGTGACTTTTAGTGACGTGATGAAAGGTGAACGAATTCGTTCTAATCTCGTGTACTAAATCCTCCTGATTGGGAAAGTCCGTAGACTTAGCGGTGACCAAACTTATAAAATCAGGGTTTGGCCGTAAGGCTTTTAATGGAAAAATTTGTGGCACTAATGCTATTTAAAAAAGTCTATGATTTTTTCTGCTAGCTCTACACCTACGCGCTCTTGCGCTTCACCTGTACTAGCTCCTATATGTGGGCTAAGTCCAACGGCGTCCATTCTCAAGATTCTATCATCTACTGGAGGCTCTTTTTCGAATACGTCTGTAGCCGCATATTTCACCTTCCCCGAGTTGATTGCCTCAATTAGTGCATTTTCACTAATAGTTCCACCTCTTGCACAATTTACGATACCTACTCCATCTTTCATTTGAGCAAATTCTGCAGTATCCAGTACATAACCTTGTCCACCTGGAATGTGCAAACTGATAAAATCAGCGTTTGCTAGTAACTCTTTTTTAGATACTGTTTTAACGTTTATTTTATGGTTAAAATCGTAATCTGGGTGAAGCTTTACTTCTACATCACCTTCGGTAGTATACGGGTCAAACGCCATAATCTTCATTCCGCAGCCGAGTGCAATACTTGCTGTTTCACGACCTATCCGTCCAAAACCAATTAGCCCTAACGTTTTACCTTGTAGCTCTATTCCTTTGCTGGCTGACTTTTTTAAAGCCTTAAAATCAGATACCCCGTCAAGAGACATCGCTTTATTCACAGCAGGAAGTGATCGTACTATTCCAAATAAATGTGCCATAGCTAACTCTGCCACAGATCGCGATGAAGCCGCAGGTGTATTAAACACCGCTATATTTTTTTCTTTAGCGGCATCGAGGTCTATATTATCTAGCCCTACGCCACCTCTACCTATTAGCTTGAGATTAGGAGCTGCATCCATAAGATCTCTTCTTACGGTCGTAGCGCTCCTTACAAGAATAGCATCATATTCATTTAACTTACTAGCTAATTCCTCTTGAGGAATATTCGTTGTGTCTATATCATGTCCTGCTTTTTGGAGAAGTTCCTGCCCAGCGGCATGCAGTCCATCGTTTATTAATATCTTCATATCTTACTTGAAATTTTTTATTACCTCTACTAACACTTGAACACTGTCTAATCCGAGAGCATTGTACATACTTGCTCTGAAGCCACCAACACTTCTGTGCCCTTTTATGCCACTAATATTAGCGGCAGCACAAGCTGCTAAAAATGCCTCATTTTTACTTTCATCTTTGAGTAAAAAGGTCACATTCATTTTAGACCGGTCTTCAACGGCAGTAGTACCCACAAAAAGGTCATTTGCATCTATTTCGTTATACAGTAAATCTGCTTTCTGCGTGTTTAGTTTCTCGATAGAAGCAAGACCTTGCTTATCGATCCACTTCAGTGTTTGTAGGCAACCATAAACGGCAAATACTGAAGGAGTATTAAACATAGAATCTTTATCGATGTGTGTAGTGTAGTCCAGCATAGTCGGAATATATCTGCTTACTTTTCCCAAGATGCTTTTCTTCACCACAACCAAGGTAGTACCTGCAGGTCCCATATTTTTTTGAGCTCCCGCATAGATTAAATCAAATTTTGAGAAATCTAATTCTCTACTAAATATATCAGAACTCATATCGCACACTAATGGCACTGGACAATCTGGGAAAGACTGCATCTGCGTTCCTGAGATTGTATTATTCGATGTACAATGAAAATAATCATAGTCTGACGAGATTGTATAGTTCTTTGGTATATAGCTAAAGTTCTTATCTTCAGATGATCCAAGCACATCTACGGTTCCGAACGCTTTTGCTTCTTTTATTGCTTTTTTAGCCCAAGTACCGGTATTGATATAGGCTGCTTTATTTTCCAAAAGATTCATAGCAGTCATCAGAAACTGCAAACTGGCTCCACCTTGAAGATAGACTACTTCGTAATCGTCACCTAGATTCATTATCTTTTTGACTAAGCTTCTTGCTTCATCCATTACGGCTACGTACTCCTTGCTTCGGTGAGATACTTCTATCAGTGATAGATTAGTCCCTGCAAAGTTTAAAATGGCATCAGCACAGTTTTGAATTACCTCTTTGGGAAGGATGGCTGGTCCTGCGGAAAAATTATGTATTTTGCTCATAAAATTTAATTGTGGCAAAACTATTTAATTCTTGTTATTTGCAG
>DNHN01000051.1 GCA_003485825.1 Bacteroidota bacterium
GGGGTAAGTGCAAACGACAAAACATACGACAGCCGGAGCAATAACTTTTTGGCCGCTATTCATGAGCACAATAATGTGGTGGGTGTAGCCTTTGCAGATTTAAGTACTGGAGAGTTTATGGTGGCAGAAGGAAATGCCGACTACGTAGAGCGACTTATTAAGTCCCTCCACCCTTCTGAGATCGTACTGAGCAAAAGTTATAGAGAAAAATTTGATAGAACCTACGGAGAAGAATACTATTCCTACTCCATAGATAAGTGGTTTTTTGAGGCAGACTACACCAAAGAGCAGCTAAGTAAACACTTTGATATAGAATCACTTAGAGGTTTTGGCATAGCACATATGGAGCAAGCTACTATAGCGGCTGGTGCCATTATCCACTACCTAAATCAGTCGCACCATACAGACCTAGAACACATCAATAGTATCCGTAGGATAGATGAAAACAGTCACGTATGGGTAGATTCATTTACCATCAGAAACCTAGAGATACTTCAGAGTAATCATCCTACCGGTATCTCTGTACTCGATGTACTGGATAAGACCATTTCTCCCATGGGCAGCAGGCTGATGAAAAACTGGCTGATCTTCCCGCTCTTGGACCTCGCAGAAATTAAGCAGCGTCAAGACACGGTTGATTACCTGATGACTGACACCGGTTTTTACACCAATCTCACTGAGGAGATAAAGAAAGTAGGTGATCTAGAGCGATTAATCAGTAAAATAGCGCTGAAGCGTATCAATCCCAAGGAACTGCTGCAGCTGTCTTCAGCATTAAAATCTGTGAAACAGATAAAGGCGGTGGGAGCTAAAGTAGAATGTAGGCCTATAGAAAAATATAGTGCAGATCTATTTGAATGTGATGAAGTAGTGCAGCTCATTGATACACAAATCGCGGAAGACGCTCCAGTAGTAGCTGCCAAAGGTGGCGTATTCAAAATGGGCGTGGATGACGAATTGGATGAGTACATTAGCATATCTACCAATAGCAAAGAATACTTGCTCGGACTAAAGAATAGAGAAGCTGAACGCACAGGCATCAGTAGTTTAAAGCTTGCTTTTAATAATGTATTTGGCTATTACCTAGAAGTCACACACACCCATAAAGACAAGGTACCTGAGGAGTGGATTCGTAAACAAACATTGGTAAGTGCAGAGCGGTACATTACGCCTGAGCTCAAGGAGTTTGAAGAGAAAATCCTTGCTGCAGAAGATAAAATTGGCGCATTGGAAGCTAGACTTTATAATACGCTTGTAGACCAATTAAGCGTTTATATAACACATGTGCAGCACAGCGCACGTGTCATTGCTATTATGGATTGCCTCTGCAGTTTTGCACATGTAAGTAGTGAGTATAACTATACCAAACCAGAGGTAAATGAGTCTCAAAACCTAGCTATAAAAGATGGCAGACATCCTGTAATAGAGCAGCAACTGACCATAGGTGATTCTTACATTCCAAATGATATTTACCTGAATAAAGAAGACCAGCAAATCATCATCTTAACTGGGCCTAATATGAGTGGTAAGTCTGCCATACTGAGACAAACTGCTCTTACCGTGCTCATGGCACAGATCGGTTGTTTTGTCCCTGCAAGACACGCTGAAGTGGGTCTAGTAGATAAGATCTATACACGCGTAGGAGCATCAGATAACATCTCTCAAGGAGAATCTACCTTCATGGTGGAAATGGTAGAGACCGCCAGTATACTCAACAACCTCTCCGAGCGAAGTTTGGTCATACTGGATGAGATCGGGCGCGGTACGAGCACCTTTGATGGGGTAAGTTTAGCCTGGAGTATAGCAGAGTTTTTAAGTCAAAGCGAAGAAAAGCCGAAGACGCTCTTTGCTACGCATTACCATGAGCTGAATCAGTTGGAAGACAAGAATGAAGGTGTAGTAAACTACTTCGTGAGTACAGAAGAAAAGAGAAACAAAGTCATATTCCTTCGCAAAATGAAAAAAGGAGGAAGCGAACATAGTTTTGGTATTCATGTAGCCCGTATGGCAGGTATTCCTAAGAAAGTACTGAAGCGCGCTGACAAAATACTCAAGCAATTGGAGAGCGACCGGTCAAACATTAGCACGAAGGATTCCCTCGGCAAAGTACAAAATGACAATTTTCAGTTGAATTTATTTCAAATAAATGACCCAAAAACTGCTGAAATCATTCAAACTATAGATAAATTGAACATCGAAAGCCTCACTCCTATTGAGGCCTTAATGAAACTGAATGAAATTAAACAATTACTGGAAGATTAGTCTTCTATTTCTCTCGCTTTTCACTACTCAAGTAGTGGTAGCTCAGCACTCGTGGGTATACTTGGTAGACAAGTGTGATACGGAGCAAGACTACTTCTCAGCGCCTGTATGTGAAACCTATTTAAGTGCCCTAAAGCAAAAAGGAGTACAGATATCTGGAACAAGCAAATGGCTGAATGCGGTGTGTATCCCTACTGAACAAGTTAGTAAACTCTCGAACCTACCTTTTGTCGCTCACACTGCCCCACTAGGCCAGTATACCATTGCGGAAGAACGCGTAGACGAAGACTTTAGTTACGGGCAAGGAGATTGGCAAATAGAGATACTTAATTTGGATGAATATCACAAACTGGGATTCACAGGTAAAGGGGTTACTCTAGCTATTTTTGATGGTGGATTTTGGAAGGTAGATAGTTTACCCATATTCGATTCTATGTGGGCTAATAATCAAATTAAGGCAGCGTACGACTTTGTAGATAAAGATACACTTCGCTATGATCAGAGTGCACATGGGATGCAGGTACTCGCATTGGCAGGTATAAATTACACCGATAGTATGGTAGGTGCCGCTCCGGGAGCTGATTTTGTACTCGCACGCACTGAAAACACCTATTCCGAGACACACTTAGAAGAACTCAATTGGCTTAAGGCAATGGAATGGGCGGATAGTGTTGGTGTAGATATCATACACAGCAGTCTTGGATATTCACTTTTCGATAGTTTACAAGGCGACTACTCCTACCAAGATATGGATGGTAGAAGTACGATTATTACACTAGCCGCAGAACGAGCCGCTGAACGCGGGATTTTCATCACCAATAGTGCGGGTAACTCTGGAAACGATCCATGGTTTTACATCACCGCACCGTGCGATGGTAAAAATGTATTGTGCGTAGGTGCAGTAGATAGTTTTCAAGTCATAACGGCATTTAGCAGCAGAGGTCCAAGTGCAGATGGACGTATAAAACCGGATGTAGTCGCTATGGGAAGTAGGAATACCATACCCAATGAGCAAGGTATCTTGAGAAGAGGGAGTGGTACTTCGTTTTCTGGACCATTGGTAGCAGGTATGGTGGCTTGCCTAAAAGGAGCACATCCAAACAAGAGCAATGGGCAAGTATTTGAAGCCATCCTTCAAAGTAGCGATAGATATGCAACTCCAGACAATGAATACGGGTTTGGACTACCAGATGTATTGGTAGCAGATAGTATCTTGAACAAAATGCCTGTATTGGCTATAGCTAAAGTACAAGAACTGGATGTAACGGTGTATCCTAATCCTGCAAGAGACTATTTTCAGATACGAACAGAGCCTGGAGCAGAGCTACAAATCACCAACCTACAAGGACAAGTAGTTCTGGCTAAAACACTCCATAATTGGGTCAATTTTGTGAATGTGAAGGACCTCGTTCGAGGAACTTACTTTGTACGCGTGACGTATGAGGGTAGTGTGGGTGTGAAGAAGATTGTGGTGTGTTCTCGATAAAATTTGCTGAAGGCAAATCACTCGAACTGACAACCGACATTCTTCTAGTCTTTCTTTAGATGCTATATTTGAAAAGGAATATATTCAACAGAAATACAACCACGTAAAATAACTATAACTACATTTAATTCTGTCCCAACAATGGGGAGTAATTAACTAACGATTTGGCTCTTTTGTTTATTTTATCGTAATATTGCAATGAACAAGTAATGGGAGTTACAAAAACACATAATTTTACGCAGTCTCAAAATGACCTAGCAGCTATCGCCAAGGTATTGGGTCACCCTGCACGTATCGCTATTTTGCAGCACGTAGCTGCTACCCAAGGGTGTGTCTGCGGAGACTTGGTGAATGAGATCGGCTTGGCACAAGCTACCATATCTCAACACCTCAAGGAACTAAAAAATCTTGGCATACTCCAAGGAACCGTAGAAGGTACTAGCGTTTGCTACTGTATCAATCCCGAGCGCTGGTTGGAGATCAAATCTTCATTAGAAGACTTTTTTAACTTTAAAATAGACAGAGAAGATAGGTGTTGCTGATTCTCGATACAAAACTGCTACCACAGTTTCACTCGAATTGACAACACC
>DNHN01000074.1:0-1773 GCA_003485825.1 Bacteroidota bacterium
TAGTTGATAAACCATTGAGTTATCAAACCACCATAGACGGTAAGCTTGGCGTATGGGAGCCACAGAACTCGAGCAAGGGATTCAGTTATAGACCGGTGAAGCTACGAAGAGCTCTAGCTCAAAGTATCAATACAGTTAGCGTGCAGCTAGCAGAAAAGGTGGGCTCTTCAAACATCATAGATTTAGCCAATGATATGGGCATAACGAGTAAATTGGAAAATAACCTGAGTATAGCCTTGGGTACCTCGGAGGTTTCGCTTTTTGAACTCGTCCAAGCATATGGTGTGTTCGTAAACAATGGTAAACTCAAAAAAGTAAGGTGGATATCTACCATAGAGGATAGTGAGGGTAAGATGCTAGAGGATTATAGAGAGAGCATTGGTAGTAAACACGTGATTTCTGAGACTACGGCATATACGATGACCTATTTTCTGCGTGGGGGAGTTGAAGAGCCTGGAGGGACGTCCAAGGCATTGTACAATTATGGAGTATGTAGCAACAATGAAATAGGTGGCAAAACGGGGACGTCTAATAACTATGTAGATGGATGGTATGTGGGGGTGACGCATGACCTTGTAACAGGTGCTTGGGTAGGAGGGGCAGATATGCGCATACATTTTGAAAATGCAGACGGGCAAGGAGGACGAACAGGGCTGCCTCTAGTGGCAAGATACTTACAGCTGAGTTTGGCCGATAGCAAGACAGGGATTATCCGAGGTAAATTCAAACAACCAGAGGGGTACGATGTCGACCTAATCTGCTACTATATAGCTCCTCCAATATCTTTTTTAGACTCTACTGATAATCCTCTTGACAGTGCCAATGTAGATAAAATACACATTGACTTTAATGAAGAGGATGTTAACGAAGAAGATTTCGAGGAGTAGTTTACGGTAGTATTTTACCTACGCACTCACCGAAACCTACTCGCTTTCCGTCTTTTTCACAGTAGGCTCTGATTGTGATGGTGTCACCATCTTCTAAGAAGGTACGTGTTTTCCCGTTTTTAAGCTCCATAGGCTTCTTCCCGCCTTGGCTGATCTCTATCATGCTGCCATAGCTATGTTGGTCTCTTCCAGAAATAGTACCACTGGCCATCATGTCTCCTACATTTACATTGCATCCATTTACAGTATGGTGCGCCAATTGTTGAGCCATATTCCAATACATATACTTGAAGTTACTCTCGCTTATGATGGTCTCTTCATCGCCTTCTGGCGTGATACCCACTTCTAAATTGATGTCAAAATTCTTTTGACCCTCGTACTGAAGATAAGGTAAAACAGTAGGTTCTTGTTTGATGCTCTCACACCTGAAAGGCTCTAATGCGGCCATAGTGACAATCCATGGGGATACAGTAGAAGCAAAGTTTTTACCCAAAAACGGTCCCAGTGGAACGTACTCCCAACCTTGAATATCTCGAGCACTCCAATCATTGAATATTACTTTTCCAAAGATGTGTTCTTCTGCGTGTTCTAAACTTATGGGTTCTCCTAGATTTGTATTTTCCCCTATGATAAACGCCATTTCTAGCTCGATATCTAGTCGCTTACTTTTACCGAAACTCGGCGCATCTGCAGTAGGAGCTTTGCTCTGTCCACTTGGCCTATGTATGGGTGTGCCACTTATAATAATACTACTGGCTCTGCCGTGATATCCTACCGGTATGTGTCTCCAGTTGGGTAATAATGGTTCGCTATCTGGTCTGAAAAGCTTTCCAAGATTAGTAGCGTGCTCTATGCTACTGTAGAAGTCCGTATAATCTCCTACTTT
>DNHN01000074.1:1812-6777 GCA_003485825.1 Bacteroidota bacterium
CCGCATGCTATAAAATCATTGAGTACATCGGCTTCAAATACCGAGGTATCAAAACCTAAATCTGCAAGCAGACCAACTTTTGCGCAGGCATTAAGGTCGATGATGCTATCTCCAATGGCTACTCCTGGAGTAGGTTTCTCGTCACGCATGAATATGCCATACGGCAAGTTATAAAGGCTAAAGTCTGAGTTAGTAGGTATATCAATCCAAGTGGTCATGGTTTTGCTTTATTTTTATTGGCTCGAAGGTAATAAACTGAAATAACTTATTTGTGGTTAGCGGCCAATAAAAGCTCACCATTTACAACTACGCGGAGAGTTGGTTTTTTTGATGGGGTGTCTTCTTCATCATCTTTGCAACTCAAGAATAGAGAAAGAGTTAGTACTAAAAACATGGTATATTTAAGTATTTTCATATCTCAAATATAGTCAATTGTCAAAAATCAAGCAATGATCCTATTCCGACTCCCTCTCCATTAGACATCACTCTACATCACTACATTCACAATCCTACCCGGTACTACAATCACCTTTTTCGGTGGCTTCCCGTCTAGCCATTTTTGGACGATCTCATCTGCGAGTACGTTTTTTTCTATTTCTTCTTTGCTCATATCTAGCGGAAACTCTAGGTTGGTTCTTGTTTTACCGTTGATAGAGATAGGGTAGACCTTACTGCTTTCTACGAGGTGCTTCTCATTAAATACTGGCCATGTAGCATCTGCTATAAAACCTTCATTGCCAATGGCATTCCAAAGTTCTTCGGTGATGTGCGGAGCAAAAGGATTTAACAATACCAAGACCTGCTCGAGTACAGACTTACTGGTACATTTCTGACTTCCGAGTTCATTCACACAAATCATAAACTGAGCTACCGAAGTATTGAGAGACATGCTATCAATGTCTTCGGTAATTTTTTTGATGGTCGCATGCAGGGTCTTCATCGAGTCTTTGCTGGGCTCATCGTCTGTCCATAATGCAGTGTCGTCTTGGTCAAAGAATAGTGCCCAGAGCTTCTTCAAGAAACGGTAGGTGCCGTCTATTCCTTTGGTACTCCAAGGCTTACTGTCTTCTAGTGGTCCTAGGAACATTTCGTATAAACGAAGGGTGTCAGCTCCGTATTCAGCACAGATATCGTCGGGGTTTACGACGTTGAACTTGGACTTGGACATTTTTTCAACTTGAGTCTTGAGTTGAATTACATCATTTTCAAACTCTAAATTACTAAGGTCTAGCTTCTCAAATCTATTGTCTAATGTCTGAAGCTCCTTAAATTTATCTAAACTAAGTGTAGCATCTTTACTAGCCATATTTACTGGGACATGAAGCTCAATACCATTAGCTTCTAAAAGCATACTCTCACCCTGTATCATCCCTTGATTTACCAGTTTCTTGAACGGCTCGTTAAACTGGATATGTCCTCTATCGTACAAGAACTTGGTCCAGAATCTACTGTACAGTAAGTGGCCGGTAGCGTGCTCAGTGCCACCGATGTATAGGTCTACTTGATTCCAATATTTTAGGCTTTCTTTTCCCGCAAATTCTTGCTCATTATTCGGGTCCATATAGCGAAGGAAGTACCAGCTACTTCCGGCATATCCGGGCATAGTGTCTGTTTCTCTCCGTCCAGCAGGTGTGTTTACCCATTCCTCGTTATTGGCTAGTGGGCTTTCACCCGTTCCTTTGGCTTCATAGCTATTTACAGGTGGCAGCTCTACAGGTAATGCAGGGAGTACGGTAGGTATGCCGTCTTGGTGTATGATAGGGAATGGCTCACCCCAGTAGCGTTGGCGGCTATAGCCTGCATCACGCAGTTTGTAGTTTACTTTTCGTGTTCCAAAACCGCGTTCTTCTGCCAGTTGTATAATAGCTGCGGAAGCTTCTTTCACCGTCAGTCGGTCGAAGTTTTCGCTATTCATCAGTTTGCCTTTTTTTGCATCGTAGGGTAGTTGATTGTTGCTCGTGGAGACACGAGCAGATTCGCTGTTTTGGTCGTTGTTCGTGTCCTCACGAACTTGATCTTTATCGCTTGTGGAGGCGGGAACAGACACTTGGAATTCAATAACTTGAATGATATCTATCCCAAATTTAGTTGCAAAAGCGTGGTCACGCTCATCGTGAGCGGGAACTGCCATAATAGCTCCTGTGCCGTATCCACTGAGAACATATTCTGAGATGTATATAGGTAGTTTTTTCTGGGTAAATGGATGCAGGGCATATGCTCCTGTGAATACTCCGCTTACCGATTTGTCTTTTTTACGTTCTAGCTCAGACTTATTATTGGCTACCGTAGCATACGTTTCTACTTCTGCTTTCTGCTCTGGGGTAGTGATTTGGCTTACCAGCTCGTGATCTGGTGCCAATACCATAAATGTACAACCAAAAATTGTATCGGGACGTGTAGTGAAGACTTCTATTTTGAGATTAGATTTGAGATGTGAGACGGCTTCGCCCTGTCTCGCACCTTTAGTCTCAATTCTAAAGTCTATTTGTGCTCCTTCGCTTCGTCCTATCCAGTTGCGTTGTGTTTCTTTTATGCTGTCGCTCCAATCTATGCGGTTAAGTCCTTCCAAGAGTCTATCTGCATACGCCGTGATACGGAGGTACCATTGCTTCATTATTTTCTGAGTTACTGGATGCCCCCCACGCTCAGAGAGCCCATTTTTTACTTCATCATTTGCTAAAACGGTTCCCAGTTCTTCGCACCAGTTTACGGTGGTCTTTTTTTGGAAAGCGAGTCGGTAGCACTGAAGTACAGCTTCTTTTTCTTGTTTACTCTTGTTCTCCCAATCTTCTGCGGTAAAGGGTTCTACCTCATCTCCGCGATGCTCTACCTTTACATTCCCTTCATTTTCAAAAATGGTAATCAGTGCATCTATGCTTTCTGCTTTGTCTGTTTTAGCATTGTACCACGACTCAAAGAGTTGGATAAAAATCCACTGCGTCCACTTGTAGTAAGTCGAATCGGAAGTTCGTATTTCACGACTCCAATCAAATGAAAATCCAAGTTGATCGAGCTGCTGTCTGTATCGATTGATATTGGTTTCAGTAGTAATTGCGGGGTGTTGACCAGTTTGAATTGCGTATTGTTCTGCGGGCAATCCAAACGAATCGTATCCTTGAGGATGCAAAACATTGAACCCTTTGTGGCGCTTGTATCTGGCAACAATATCACTTGCAATATATCCTAGTGGATGACCAACATGCAGCCCTGCACCCGAAGGATAGGGAAACATATCCAACACATAATATTTGGGCAACTTGCTAGAATTTTCAGCCGCAAATGTTTGATTTTTTGCCCAGTAGGACTGCCAATAGTTTTCAATTTTTTTAAAATCGTAGGACATGTATCGTTGAAATATTTGAAGGCAAAAATACGTTTAATTGTACGAATGAAAAAAGAGGGCACTCATTTCAAAATGGTTTCTTATTTTTACATCACAATTCAATTCATGGCAAGTTCATTTGAAAGTTACCAAAAACGAAGGTTAATAACCTCTTATCTGTCCGTTACTGTAAGTATCGCTCTGGTATTGTTTGTTTTAGGGATGTTCGGATTACTGGCTTTGAATACCCAAAAAGTTGCCAACCATTTCAAAGAACAAATTGCACTTACCGTATATTTAAAAGACAGTGCCAAAGAAATTGAAATTACTCAGTTGCAAAAAAAATTGGCTTTAGCAGACTACACAAAGTCCGCTACTTTTGTCTCAAAACAAGACGCTGCAGAGCAACACAGCGAAGAAATCGGAGAAAATTACATGGATTTTTTAGGATACAATCCACTTCAAAATTCAATCGATGTTTTTTTAAATGCTGCTTATGTGGATAGTGAATCTATTCAGGTTATCAGCAACGAATTATCTGCCAAAAACTATGTAGAAAGTGTATCCTATGACCGTCCATTGATTAGCTTACTAAACGATAATATTCGAAGAATTAGTTTTTGGATATTGGTCATTTCAGGAGGGTTTTTGGTTATTTCTATCTTATTAATTAATAGTTCCATTCGTTTAGCTATCTATTCCAAAAGAATGATTATCAAGACCATGCAAATGGTTGGAGCAACCAAACGCTTCATTCGACGACCATTTGTTTGGACGCATATGCAACTTGGAATATTGGGGGCTCTTTTGGCAATAGCAGGCATCGTGGCAATGATTGAATATGTAAGTCGTCTCTTTCCTCAACTCGACATAAAATACGACTACCCCATGTTGGGAATGTTGTTTGGATCTATATTGTTGATTGGAATTGTTATTACAGCCATCAGCACTTTTTTCGCAACCCAACGCTATTTGAATTTAAAAACGGATCGTTTATACTAATCCCATGAAAAAACAACCTAAAAAAGAATTTTTATTTCAATCCAAAAATTACCGATGGATGTTTATTGGTATATTTTTTATCGCACTCGGGTTTTTGCTAATGGCCGGAGGCGGAAGTGATGATCCCAATGTTTTCAATCCTGAAATTTTTAGTTCTCAAAGAATTCGATTGGCGCCAACACTCGTATTGATTGGATTTGCCATTGAGATTTATGCGATTCTTGTCAATCCTAAAAACAAGCAATGAGCGCACTCGACGCAGTAATTTTAGGGATTATCCAAGGTCTCACTGAGTTTTTGCCTGTGTCATCGAGCGGTCACTTAGAAATTGTAAAATTCCTTTTAGGTGATGAATCTTTGCCAAAAGACGGTTTGCTGTTTACTGTTTTTGTTCATGGAGCTACGGCACTAAGTACTTTGGTGGTATTTCGAAAAGAAGTCGCTGAAATCATTAAAGGACTGTTTGCTTTTCAATGGAACGATTCCAGTAAATTTTCTCTTAAAATTATCATTTCAATGATTCCCGCCGCATTGGTAGGCCTCTTTTTTGAAAGTCAAATCGAACATCTATTTAATGAAAATATATTGCTTATTGGACTGATGTTGTGTGTTACTGCTGCATTATTGATTGTAGCGGATAC
>DNHN01000150.1 GCA_003485825.1 Bacteroidota bacterium
AGAGAACTACAAATAGAAGAGCTAGGCACAGACTATTTGTCTGATGAGGAGCTTGACAGTAAACTGAAAGCTTTGCGGATCGTGTAAGATTCTGCAAGAATCTGCAAGTGCGCGTTGTCGGTTTTTTAAAAAAAACTGCAAGTGCGGTTTGTCGGTTATAGATTATAAGACCCCAAAGACTCTGTGTGAGTCTCTGGGGTTTTTTATTTTTAGATTACTGAAGATACTGTTGTAATAATAGTATTAGTGATATCTATAACTGCTATACTTGCACCTAATCCTATTGATATGTGTACTACAGCTGTTATTAGTGTTGAAAGCATTTTAATCTCCTACATGGTTTTTAAGTATTTCTATTAGTTCTGATATATCATGGCCTGATTTACGTGATAGTTCACCTAATGTAATGTCAGGGTTGTTATCAAATATTTCTACCACATCTTCTTTAGTCCAACCATTAGGACTAAACATTGTTTCATTTATCATTTTCTTTCCACTGGTCCAATTCCGTTAACAAATCAATAGTGTCTTTTAGATCTTTCATATATGCAACACATTCCTCGTCAGTGTTAAATTCAGGAGTGCCACATGAGTTGTAATTAACGTAATCAATACCGTTTTGTTTGTATTGATATTCTAAATCATCGTAATAGTTTTCTAAGAAATTATTCATGAATATCTCCATAATGTAAGATCAAGGTTGGGGGTGCTTCTTAGGAACAAATTGCCTCCACATTATCCCCCAACATTAACGCAGCTTGATCTGCGAGATACTTCTATCGGCTATTTTTTTGCGGTAGTTTGCCGCTTCATATCATTGGTGATCTTGCCCACCAACTAGGACCAGAACAACTGGTACGCGTTTGTTATGGCAAAATACCTACAGTATTACCATATTGTTCTTTAAACTCTGGACTAGCATAATCTAGCTTTAGTCCATATGTTGCTTCTGGAATGTAGCTATCACCCATGTCATAACTACCAAAGGTTGCATCTGTTTTAACTGCTACAAACCAACGAGCATACTCATTTGTTGATTCGTTTTTAGGAAGTTGATATGTCTTTAGCAGTCTCATTTCAGTAGGACCAAATGGACCATCACCTTTATAGATAGCATATGGATCTTGCATTGGTCTTGATTTACCTAATAGATTTTTAGCCATTTGTTTAATCCTTTGATTCTGTAAGTATTTTTTGTATACCTAGCTGTATTTCAATAGACTTTATTCTTTCGTGCAGTTCATCTATTTGTTCTTCCATTACTGTTATGATTACTTCAAGAATATTTAGTTTACTTTGCATTGTCTATCCTATCTTTGGTTAGCTGCTAGAATTATCAATAGTACACAAAGTCCAAACAAGACCCCCATCATTAGCGGTTATCGCCTGATCCTTGAAGTGTTCCTCGCTTTGCTCGTTCCGATAGTTTGTATAGATTTTTAGCAGCAATATCATTAAGATCCATTGCTGTGTCAGCTTCTAGATAATGTGCAAGCACTGCAATATACCACAGTACATCACCAAGTTCGTCTGCAATACCACTATATGAGTTACCATCACGAATGCATTTTTTAATTTTATTTGCAACTTCTCCAGCCTCACCACATAGTCCGAGACTTAAATATGCTATTGCTACAGTTTGGTCTTCATCTGGAAAGATTGCAGTTTCTAGTGCTTTTGTTTGATATTGATTCATATATATTGTCATTCGCAAGTTACCTCTTCTTGTGTTTCTATCCAGACTTTCGCACCACATGGCAAAGGTTTATCAGGACTATACACAATAGTGCATGGTCCATCTATTTTAACTTTGTTTGTGTAAGTGTTTGATTTATAGGTTTTCACAGTCAAGACAGGATCTATTGAACCCGTCTTGCTGTTGCTTTTTATTATGTGTTGATTAACGTGTATTATAGTTTTCATCAGTATTTCTTAACCTTCTCTATAATAGTTGTTACATCATTGTTTGTATAGCAGATACGACAGTCCTGACACTTTTGACCAGTGCAGTTTTGTCTGTCAACGTATTCATCTACTAATACGTTATTGAATGTTTTGTCAAAACCTTTTGGGGGTTTTGTCAGTATGTGTGATTTCTTTGGGTTTGAATAGATTAGATTTAAGTTTGCTGGTTTTTTATTATTACGCAACCAACGAAAAACAATATCTACACGTTTAGTCCAAAGAGCAAATGTACACCAAGGATTATCAATAGTGATAGCCATAAGGTTTTGCATATGTTGATCATTGATGAGTTCCCCATGAGCAGAGAAACGAAACACTGCATCATTTATCCTGGGAATTTCTTGTAGTTTTAGAGGACGGGAGGACAGTAAGTCGCTGTTACGTTGTAATGCTGGAGCCATGTTTTTACGATAGCCTTTGAGCATAGTGTGACTGTAGCAATCTCCACAGATGTTATCTGTTTTATTACCTACTGCACGTTCATTTTGAAAAACGCAGTAGTCATTAGTGAGAGTGTTAGTACTGATAGCACGAAAACCCTCAAGTTTACCTGTCATTTTTGATATATGAACAGCAGCATGAGCCATTGTTATTCCTTTTCTTCTATTTCTCTATTCATCATCGATATCTTCACCTTCATCAGGCTCCCATTGATCATGTACTCCATTAACGAAAGAACCTTCAAACATACCACCTTCATCCTGATAGTCAGCATCTACATGAATTCCAAGTTCTTGTAAGTGTTCCCACACATGGATAGGTGGACCCCAAGCAGTCCAACAGTTGAAGGTTACAAAGTAATCATCTTTTGAATGATCTGGCAATGCTGTTCCTGTTATAAATTCAGGTAAGACGTTACCATCTGTATCCCATGAGGAATCATATATTTCTACTTCTGCTACATCCCATTTACAACCCCAGTTTTCTACTCGCCAATCATACCATTCAGCATTGAAGTTACCATTTTCATCTTCAAAGTATTTATTCATTTTAAATGGCATTGGTATGATTAGTTGTAATAGTTCTGGTTCATTTTCTCCGACAACTGATTTACGCAGTTCATCGTATATTATCCTCATAAGGTCCATAGAACCAGTGAGTGTTACTTGTTGATAACAATGATTAGGCATTACGACTCTCCGATCTTTTAATTGAAGTTGTATATACAGCATCTTTTAGTGTTTTATCAATGCCAAGTTTAATCACTTTATCAAAAGCTGTTTCCTTATCATATGCTGGAATTACAAATGTTTTTGTGATTGTGATAGTTACGTCATAGTTACTCATCTTCCTTTTGATCATCTGTATCTCCAAGGAATCCGTGTTCGATTCCATATTTAGCATATAATACTTCTAATCCACTAAAGATAGCTAATGCATCGTAGTCTTCGTTACATTCCATGTCTATTTCGTATTCATCGTTAGTGCCTATGTACATTACGACATTAAAGAGTTGTGCAATTCTACGATATTCCACAACTCTTTTTTGTTTTTGAAAGTCTATAATGTTAGACATCAGCCAATTCAGCCAGAGTTTCTTTCTCATCTTCTAGCACATCAGATGCGTGGGCCATGTCTTTTAACACAAAGCCAAGATCAACGAATAGAGACTCTGCTTCTATACGAGGAAGTATCAATGCCCTTTCCGCTATTTCAATTACTACATCACCTTCTGCAGTCCAGAAGATGTTGTGTAATTGAGAGCCAGCACTATGGTTATCTGTCATTATTAGTTGAAACCTCTTAGTTTAATTACATTGCGAATACGATCTACTGTAGCAATAGACAGTTTTGTACGTGATACAAACTGTCCTGATTCTACATCACGAGCGACAGAAAGGTATCCTTGGTGATTAGAGAATGATCCTACTGGTTTACCATACCGTTTTGTTGTTCGGCGAAATTGTAAATTGTTACGTCCGATTGGATTTACTGTTGTCATTACGATAGCCTTTCCTGACTAATAAAGTTATGGTCGTTTGAGTATTACAGCTATGAGAACATATATTGCCATAGCTAGATATATTATAAATGAAATATTAATTGCCTCTAGAATTTTGAGTGCGCTTTGTCGGTCCTCGCCAAGTCATACTAAAAAATCTTTAAGAGATTTTTTAGTTTCTTAAAGTTCCCGATAGGGTACTTTTCTTTTTAAAATATAGATGTATCCGAAGGATGCAATCTTCTTAAATTCGCCCCCCGTGGGCGAATTGCTAAAAGTCTCCTTGAGGACTTTTTTATAATCGTATCCCCTCTTGGGGATTCCTTTCTTAAAAAAAATAGATCCCAAGAGAACCTTTCAGTTCTCTTGGGATTTAATTACATTTGTGGATCTAAGTTAATCTTATGTGTTCCAGAGAGTCTACTAACTTAAATTCTTTTAGCTACAGACTCACACGCAGATCCTCATCTGGAAAGAAGGCACCTAGAACGGCTAATATCTCATTCAAAAGATAAACAGCGGGGAGTGTGACTTAGATCCACAAATATAATTAATGTTGAGCAGTTTATAGATATGCTCAGATCTTAAGACGTATTAGAATAAATCGGCAGCTTCATTTGGACTATCAGTGGGTGTAATAGAACCACCACCAACAATATCAAATTGCATTTCGTTAGCACTACCAGTGTACTCAACTAAGTCTGTTACTTGAACAGCTGTTAGTGAACTGAAGATACCTTTACGTCCAGCTGTATCGTATGCCAATTGGTACAATATAACATTGATAGTAGAACCATTACCGATTTTACTTGCATCTATGTTTTTATTATTACCATCAACAACCCTAGGTGGACCATTAGGCTCACCATTTGCTCGTAGTTCATTACGCTTTAAGGATACGTACTTGATACCATCTGCATCTGTTTTGACATTTAGGTGATTATCTTCAGCATACTTTGCAGCTTCTGCTGTTTTGAATTTTGCTTTACATTCGTACTGTCTTTTTCCTGGAGTTAAGCCCTCTTTTGGAGTGACAAACCTAGGGAAGTCGCAAGTTACATCTTCAAGTTTTAGATTACGTGGAGTGAATTCCATAGTTATATTCCTTTATATGGATTTAGATGATTTAGTCTTTAAAAGTTCGGCCCCTGTGGTCGAACCCCTAAAGGATTTTACTTATTAGGACGATTTCCTATAAGTTCCTGATAGTGATCCCAAGCATACCATATGCAAAAGATCATCCAACCTGTAATGAACAGCCACTCTAGCCAGAACATTACTTGAAGTATCCTAAGACTTCTTCAACGTAGTATGTGGCTTTCGCTTTTGTCATCGTAGGATATTTCTTCATTGTGGCTTCAATAGCCTGTGCTTTATTAGTTGCCATAGTAGGCGTTCCTTCTTATGTGGGTTTCAGCTCTTGATATAGCTGTGATTAATTCTTGCGCTGATAGATTCTGATGTACTTGATCAGGTTCCTCAAACAACGCAGACGAAAACTCTTCTATGTCCCCTTCTGGGTTTATGAGAGCTACTTCGATTGTAGTAGCCCCCTTTGGTTGAATTAGAGATAGTTCATAGTCACGAGTCAGTTTGAGTCGCAACCTATTTGTTATGTCATATCCACTCATTCTGGACCCCTGCCTCCTCTGACAAAGCTGATAGACAGGACAGTATGCCCTGATTCTTCCCAACCTTTTACGATTGGATCTATTGACCTGTTAGAATCATCTAGACGATAGAAGAGAGTAGATACTTTACTTGTCTTCTCATTCTGGATAATCATAGTCATACTGTAGCCACTTTCATTAGCCATTGTTAACTCCTTTCAAGAGTTTAATCTATAGGTACATATAAGAATAAGCACCATGCGATTGAGAACCCGAAGGTTCCCAAGAGAAGTAATAGTTCCATCATGCCCACACCCGATTCCAATCAGCAACTGTCATTCCTGTCATAAGGAACTCACGCTCATCAGCATTAAGCATAGGAAAGGCATCTTGTATTAAGCTACCTTCTGTCCACGCAACAAAGCAATCATCGAACACCATTGGATCGACATTGAATGTCATGCAGGTACTTTCACCAGAGATAGGTGATGGTTTACATAAGTGTACCATAGTTAACTCCTTTCAAGAGTTTCTTATTTGCATTAATATCTGAGGGAACTGTTTCTTCCACACACCACGATCTTGCGTATGTGTTATGGTTTCATTACCAGTATCTCTAAGAGCTTTACGAGATTTAGGATTCTGAAGAAAGCTTTTCCTCATTATTTTATACATAAGTAATATATTCCAGTTATTCTTGGTTTTAGTTCCAAGTTTACCAACGTGTTTTGTTCCAGCTTTATCCCATCTTTTATTATAAGTAGCTATGTCAAATTCACCACTTTTCCAAGATTGATAAGCGTGTTCTACACTTTGGTATTTATTACCAGCATCATCGGTGAATGGACGTAAAGCTAAGTTACTCAGCTCACGACATTCATCAGTACTGTACCATATGTTTATAGGCATCGGGTTCTCCTTTCAAGAGACACATTATTCTTCTAAGATCTGGAGCCTGCCGACAGATCCCAGACTTAACAGACAGAGATCAAGTTAGTGTCTACCTTTACAGTTGCTACCAGAGCTATCTGATCTATCAGAACTCTAAGAGAAGTACTATACATATAGATAACTTAAGGGTAGGGTAAGGGAACTCTCCCTATAAGGAACTTAGAGAACATGATCCCCACAGTACCTCTTACAGAATCTTACAGCACATCACTACTCCCGCTAGACTCTATGTGATCACATTCCTTTAGAATCCCTTAGAGAGCCTCTCAGAACCTTTAAGACTCTCAGGGAGTCCCACAGTATCTACACTGATTAGATCACTGAGAGAGTCTCTAAGGAGTTAATAGGGGGGTACAGAAATAAATAAGGGTATAGTGATAATAAATAGTTATTCTCATGTCTCCTTAAGCTCTCAAGGGGGTATACAAAACCCCTACAGATACATACAATTCTACAAAATACTACAATATATCCTCTAAGTCCCTTATAGGGACAATGTAACACAGGAGATAGGGATGGATAACAAGGAGATAATGTCTCTTCTTAATGAAAAAGAGAAAAGGAATAAACTAAAGGGGTATGAGAAAGACTTCTCCTCCTTTGCCCAGGAACAAATCAAGATAATAACTAAGGATACTAGTGTAGGCTTCATACCTTTTAAGTTCAATGAGTGTCAAGTAAAGATTACAGAGGCTTTAGATGAGCAATTCAAGAATACTGGTAGAGTTAGAGCTATTATCCTAAAGGCTAGGCAGCAAGGTATCTCTACATACTGTGCTGGTAGGGTCTTTTGGAAGTCTTACTTCTCCCCACACTCTAGATCTGTAGTCATGGCACATGATTCTGCTACATCTGATGCTTTGTTTAGTATGTCTAAGAACCTTATCAGGAACATGGAGGGTAACTTAGTACCAAATGAGATCACATCTAACGCTAAAGAGATTAAGATCCAGTCACCTGCATATAAAGATAAGGATGCTGTAGGCTCTTACAGGCTATATACAGCTGGATCCCCTGAAGCAGGTAGGGGAACTACACCAACCATAGCACATCTCTCAGAGATTGCCTTCTGGACTCACGATGAGAAGATATTAGCTGGTTTATTCCAAGGTATATCACAAGCAGAGGGTACAGAGGTTATCCTAGAGTCTACAGCTAATGGTGCTCAAGGAGAATTCTATAGATTATGGAAGGGTGCTGTTGCAGGGGAGAACGAATACTTACCAATATTTTTACCGTGGTATATAACTCCAGAATATAGACGTACAGCACCTGAAGGTATGGAGTTAATGAAGGAAGAAGAAGAGCTAGTAGAGAACTATGGTCTAGATTATGATCAGATATACTGGAGGAGACTAAAGATTGCCGAAGGTGGTAAGCTTAAGTTTCAACAGGAGTACCCTGCTACTGCAGATGAAGCTTTTATTGTGTCTGGTTCTAATGTATTTAACATTGAAAGATTAAACTCTCTAATACCTATGGCAGAACAGAGGCGTAGTGAGTGGGATCCTTACAGTAAGATGTTTGATGAAAACAAAGAAGGTAATCTTTCTATATATGAGTACCCTAAGTGGGAAGAACCCTATGTTATTGGGGCTGATGTCTCTCTTGGGGTAGGTCAAGACTACAGTGCTGCAGTTGTTATGAATAATAGCTACGAGATTGTAGCTGTCTATAGGAATAATAGGATTGATCCAAGTTTATGGGGAGAATTACTTTTTTATCTAGGCAGATACTACAACAATGCTTTCTTAGCAGTAGAATCTAACTCAATGGGAATAGCTACGCTACAAAAACTAGAACAAATGGGTTATCTAAACCTATATAAACAAACTAAGATGGCTAATGTGTCTAATGAAGAAGGTATGCGTCTAGGTTTTAGAACAACCTCTGCATCTAAACCAGTAATCATAGGGAACTTAAAGAATCTTATAGATAACGAAGACATTATGATACCATCTCCTATATTAATTAGGGAACTAAAAGATTATATCTCCACTGCAAGTGGGAAAACTGAAGCTGCTCCAGGATGTTATGATGATACAGTCATATCTCTAGCGATATGTGCAGAAGTATTACGTACACACTGGGACAAATTAAACACAAGGAATGTATCATGGAGAGAAAAGATATTAGATTTCGAACCAGACGAGACTATGTGGATATGATGGAACTGGAAGATGAGTTCTGTGAGATAGTCATACAACATTGGATGGATGGTAAGGTTCCTCACGATATGGTAAACATAAACGAAGAGAATGAATACGCAAGGGTATACTATGGTTATGCCTAGGTTCTCTAAGTTCCTTATAGAGAATAAAGTTTCCTGCATTGTCCTCATAACGCGCTGGTGGTCGCGGCAGGTAAACCACCACCAAATTTTTTAAAAAGGGGAGATTAAATGGGTGCTACATCTAAACATTATTTACCTAATGGTAAAGAGTACAAGGGACCAACTCATAAGGACGCTAAAGGAAAAATTATGTCAGGTGCCAAACATACCAAAAACAGTCAGTTCTT
>DNHN01000230.1:0-2497 GCA_003485825.1 Bacteroidota bacterium
TTATCTACATGACTTCTGTAAGTTGTGTCCATATTTTTATCATTACATTTTGCATATACGATTTGTTTAAATTCTAATGGAGTACTAAAGTCACCTAAAAAGTAGACATCTCTAATAATCTCATCAATTTCTGTTTCTATTGTTTTAAATTTACCCATTAGATATAATCTTTCATGGCTCTATCAAGTTGTTCTATACGCATCTCTGCATATCGCATAACTTTCCTAAGATCTGTTATCTCTGATCCAATTTCGTCCTCACCATCATAGAGCTTGTAACCTGCCCTCATAGCATACTTGATTATGTTGCCAGTGTGGAAGGGTAAGTGGTTATCCATTATGAATGTTATAGGTTCTATTTTCCACATTGTGTAATGTGATGGTTCTTTTACTATGTCTGACATTTAATGTCCTTTCTCTAAGTTCCTTATAGGAGAGTGTAATCTCCTTGTTAAATCCGACCCTCGTGGTCGGATTATTTAGTAATAAGAGGTAATAAATATGTCTAAAGAGGTTCATCCAAATAGCCTTAAAAATTTAGCTCCTTCTTTCACAAAAGAAAATGCCCGTGAAATGCAATTAAAATCTGCTGCTTCTCGAAAGGCATCCAGTGATGCAAGGCAAGCTTTAAAACTAACCATGAAAGACTGGAAGAAATACAAAGAAGATGTATTGGATCAAGTAGATATGAATTCTTTAGATGTTCTCAAAGTTCTTATGTTCAAAGCTCTACAAGATGAAGACTTTGACACTGCCAGTGACTTAGCTGCCAAGGTAGCCGAGTATGAACAACCTAAACTACAAAGGAGAGAACTCCAAATAGAAGAGATTGGTGCAGACACGCTGTCTGATGAAGAGCTTGACAGTAAAATCAGAGCTTTGAGAGTAGTCTAGCAGATTCTGCAAGAAGCCGATCCGCTTTGTCGGAGTTTTGTCGGACCCCAAAAAAAATAAGTTTTGTCGGTTTGTCGGATATACAAAAATAACACCCAAAGACTCAATGAGAGTCTTTGGGTTTTTTTATTTATCTTTTACTAGCAGATATAATCAATAAGACTGTAAGAACAAACAGAAGCAGATTCATCATCTGTTATCACCAGAGCCTTGCAGTGTACCATTCTTAGCACGTTCTGATAGTTTGTATAAGTTTCTAGCAGCAATATCATCTAAGTTTAAGGCTGTATCAGCTTCTAGATAATGAGCAAGCACTGCAATATACCACAGTACATCACCAAGTTCGTCTGCAATACCATCATAGGAGTTACCATCACGAATACATTTCTTGATTTTATTTGCAACCTCTCCAGCTTCTCCACATAGTCCTAGACTTAGGTATGCTATTGCTAGAGTTGGGTCTTTATCTGGGAAGATTGCAGTTTTTAGTGCTTGAGATTGGTATTGTCCAAAGTACATTGACATATTCTTCTCCTATTTAGTATTTCTTTACTTTTTCTATGATAGTCACAACATCATTGGTTGTATAACAGATACGACAGTCTTGACACTTTTGACCAGTGCAGTTCTGTCTGTCCATGTATTCATCTGCTAATACATTATTGAATGTTTTATCAAAACCTTTAGGAGGTTTGGACATAATGTGTGACTTTTTAGGATTTGAGTAGATAAGATTTAAGTTGGTTGGTTTAGTATTGTCACGTAACCAACGGAATACAATATCTACACGTTTAGTCCACAGGGCAAAGGTGCACCAAGGATTGTCAACAGTGATAGCCATAAGGTTTTGCATATGTTGATCATTGATGAGTTCACCATGAGCAGAGAAACGGAATACTGAATCATTTATTCTAGGTATTTCTTGTGGTTCTAAAGGACGAGATGAGAGCAAGTCACTGTTACGTTGAAGTGCTGGTGCCATGTTCTTACGATAGCCTTTGAGCATGGTGTGACTGTAGCAATCTCCACAGATGTTATCTGTTTTGTGTTCTACAGCACGTTCATGTTGTTCAAGGCAGTACGTATTAGTACGAGTGTTAGTACTGATAGCACGAAACCCTTCAAGTTTACCTGTCATTTTTGATATGTGTACAGAAGCATGGGTCATTGACTGTTTCAACCTTTTCTCCAATGTCTTAGATGTTCTTCTTCGTTTATATAATCTAAGACACTTTCAGGTAGTCCATCCATTTGCCACAACTTTAATAGGTAATCAGCTTGTTTATCTCCTCTTTCTTCCATTTCGTTTAGATAATTGAAGAGTTCTAATTCTAATATATCACTCATCATCGATATCTTCACCTTCATCAGGCTCCCATTGATCATGTACTCCATTAACGAAAGAACCTTCAAACATACCACCTTCATCTTGATAGTCAGCATCTACATGAATTCCAAGTTCTTGTAAGTGTTCCCATACATGAATAGGTGGACCCCAAGCAGTCCAACAGTTGAATGTTACAAAGTAATCATCTTTTGAATGATCTGGTAATGCTGTTCCTGTTATAAATTCAGGTAATACGTTACCATCTGTATCCCATGAG
>DNHN01000230.1:2502-5431 GCA_003485825.1 Bacteroidota bacterium
CATCTTCAAAGTATTTATTCATTTCAAATGGCATTGGTATGATTAGTTGTAATAGTTCTGGTTCATTCTCTCCGACAACTGATTTACGCAGTTCATCGTATATTATCCTCATAAGGTCCATAGAACCAGTGAGTGTCACTTGTTGATAACAATGATTAGGCATTATAAGTCCCTTCTTTGTAAAAAGTATTATCGTGAGTTTTATACCAAATGATTGGCTTACCTGAGTTAGTCGTTAGCCATGCATATTCTGCTTCACTGACTTTTTCTTGTGTAACATAGTCAATGAATGAGTTACATTTGTATGGATTATAGTAAGCTCTTTCTAGGTTATGTTCGAAGTCTAGTCCTACATTACCTACCCATGAGCCACGTACAAAAGCGTGTACGTTCTTTTGTTTAGTCTTTAAGACACGTTGTCTACCACCTTCTTGTACTACAAATCTAGGATTGTATATAACTACATTGTCATTGTGGTGTTTAACTTTGCCCTTAATCCTGACAGAGAAGAGCTTCTTACGTAAGTTATAATATACTTCTGATTGCATACTCTTCCCTCTCAGGTTTAATTAATAATCATCTTGATCTTCAATGAGTCCATGTTCTTCGCCGTACTTTATAAATGCACAACCCAAGGCTACGAATATTTCTTGTTCATCGTATTCTTCGTGACATAGCATATCTATTTCATACTCTTCATCTGTACCTATCCATAAGGTCAGGTTGAATAACTCATCGATTCTTTTGAATTTAGATGATTTAGGTTTAAATTCAATTATATTAGACATCGGCTAATTCAGCCAGTATCTCTTTCTCATCTTGTAAAATGTCAGATGCATGGGCCATGTCTTTCAACACAAAGCCAAGATCAACGAATAGAGCTTCTGCTTCAACACGAGGAAGTATTAATGCTCTTTCAGCTATTTCTATTACAACATCACCTTCTGCAGTCCAGAAGATATTGTGCAACTGAGAACCAGCAGTTTGTTTGTCTATCATTATTTGTTGAAACCTCTCAATTTAATAACATTACGTAGACGATCAACAGTAGCTATAGATAGTTTTGTACGTGATACAAATCTACCTGATTCAATGTCACGAGCTACTGATAGATATCCTTGGAGATTAGACCAAGAACCAATAGGTTTACCATAGCGTTTGGTTGTGCGCCTAAACATTAGGTTTTGTCTTCCGATTGGGTTTACTGTTGTCATTGTTTAGCCTTTCTTGACTATTTATTAACTGTTTTTACGAATAGAGGCGAATACAAGAAACCCCACTATCCATAGTCCGAACAAGTAGGTTATTGTATTATGCCTCAGTATTAATTACACATGGTCGTGTGTACTCCATCCAAATCTTTCGTTATTCTGGGATGCTTCACGAGTACTGAAAGGGTAATTCCTATCAGCATATGATTTAGCTTTTAATATTATATTAACTAAATCGGTAGAATTAAGGCTTTGTTGAACATCATCCTCTGGATATATTCTAGGACACGTAACTGTACCACAATTCTTAGGATCTAGTGGTATGAAATTACCATCAGGATCTAGTAGTGCAGTTTCTACAACACCACCAGTATTTTCTGATGGTTGTATTATAGAGAGAACATATCCATTACCCAGAGTTAGTTTTACTCTGTTCATTTTATCCCACATATTAATCTCCTACATGGTTTTTAAGTATGTTTATTAGATCTGATATATCGTGACCGGATTTACGTGATAGTTCTCCCAATGTTATGTTGGGATTATTATCAAACACTTCTATTATATGATCAGAGTCCCATTCAATTACTGTCAACAATGGTTCATTATTAGGTTTAGTATCCATTAATCCCTCCATAAGGTTAGGTCAAGGTCAGGGGTGCTTCTCAGGAACAAATTGCCTCCACATTATTCCCCAACATTAACGCAGCTTGATCTGCGAGATACTTCTATCGGCTATTTTTTTGCGGTAGTGAGCCGCTTCATATCATTGGTGATCTTGCCCACCAACTAGGACCAGAACAACTGGTACGCGTTTGTTATGGCAAAATACCTACAGTATTACCATATTGTTCTTTAAACTCTGGACTAGCATAATCTAGCTTTAGTCCATATGTTGCTTCTGCAATGTAGCTATCACCCATGTCATAACTACCAAAGGTTGCATCTGTTTTAACTGCTACAAACCAACGAGCATACTCATTCGTTGATTCGTTTTTAGGAAGTTGATATGTCTTTAGCAATTTCATTTCAGTAGGACCAAATGGACCATCACCTTTATAGATAGCGTATGGGTTTTGCATTGGTCTTGATTTACCTAATAGATTTTTAGCCATGAGTTTCTTCCTTAGATTCTGTAAGTATTTTTTGTATACCTAGCTGTATTTCAATAGACTTTACTTTTTCACTAAGTTCATCTATTTGTTCTTCCATGACTGATACAACCAGTTCAAGAATATTTAGTTTACTCAGTTTCTCCATTATTTACCCTATCTATAACAGTTTCTAAATCAAAGATTGCTTCATTGATCCCATTGGCACCACGTTTGTATTTAGTACCAGTGATATGACTAGCAAGTTTTAGCAGTTTTGTTTTAGTTAATCCACGACTAGGCATGATACCAGACTTTGATAGTTTTAGTGCTGATTTAAGGAAGATTGCTTGTACTTCATCTCTTCCAGGATTTTCTATTGTTATGTGAGAATCCATTATTTACTCCTTTAAGTGTATATAGATGATTTAGTTGCTTCTCTCCAATCAGAGCTAGTCATTCCTGTCATTAAGAATTCACGTTCATCTGCATTAAGCATAGGGAAAGCATTCTGTATTAATTCACCATCTTCCCATTTTGCAAAACAAGCATCAAACATTGTTGGTTCAATTTTGAATGACATACAGCTAGATTCACCAGTGATAGGTGATGGTTTACATAAGTGTA
>DNHN01000168.1 GCA_003485825.1 Bacteroidota bacterium
TTTCTATGAGTCTCAGGATTCAACTGTACTTTACCCTAGTGGAGTTTATTTTGAGGAAGAGGATCGCATGGCTTTTATTCCTGAGGTAACTCCTCTATCTGGGGTTACTGACGCCCCTATATACGGAGACCCATACATGTCTGTTGACCCTTTGACTGGTAGAGAGGTTGCTAGCAGTAAAAGAAACTTGACCAACGAGGAGGTGGAAGCGGTAAACAAAAAGAAAGAAACCTACTTAAAAGAAGAGTTCCAAAAACTGTCGGAGGGCATGACAGATGAGGAAAAGGCTGAGTTCGAGGAGATCATTCGTGATAGAAGTGGAGTTGCTATGTCTCTCAGAGGGGACAAAAACTTCGGCGGCACTGGACTTGAGTTTACTGGTCACTTGGATTTTATAGGCGGACTAGCAGACCTTCCAGGAATTATCGCTTCAGCTCCAGTTCACCTTGGCGCTCACATTGATTATCAGATTGCTATGTCTATGGCGAAAACTGAAGAAGAAAGAAACGAAATAGAAGAAACCAATAGGTCTATACATGACAGAATTGAGTCTGATTTTGATGCAGGCGGAAAAGAATGGGCGGAGAATTTATCTGCTTTTGATGTGAGCGGAAAAGGTGCAATGGAAAGCCTTTTCGATGGAGATATATACGGTGGGCTCATAAAGGCTACAAATTCGATTGGTGAAATGGCTCCAGACACTGTGGCCGCTATGGGTTTAAGCATGTTTACTGGGGGTGCTGGAGTAGGGCTCTTGTTCTATACCAATAGCATGGTGAGAACTTTTAACTCTGTAAGGAACGAGGAGTGGTACAAGAACTCTTCTGGCATGGAGAGAGCTCTTTTTCTAAATGGGATGTCTATTCTTGAGGCCGCCACGGAGAAGGTTGCAACTGCTGCCCAATTAAGACTATTGACCGCTAACACTACTAGGGGGTTGGGAGAAACCACCAGGTCTCTTGCGAAAAGAAAAATGACTAACTTTTTTGGAGACGCAGGCATAGACACAGGTATGGAGTTAGTCAACACAATAGGTCAGGCCTCTATGGAGTACAAAGCAGGGGGGAGAACAGACTTTGAAGGCTTTGCTTACGAGTTAGGAGATGTTGCCCTTTCTAGTTTTGGCTTGAGTGGTAGTACCTCATTAGTTGGAGCAGCTAAGAACAAGATCAGCGCATCTCTTTCTTCTAGCGCGGACATAAACAACATGGGTGCGACTAGGTTTTTCCGAACAGAAATGGAAAGCATCATCAGTTCTACTGAAGCGAACAGTAAAGAAAGAGAGGTTGCTTTAAATGCACTTACTGAAGAGATGGGTGTTATAGGCGCTCTTCAGCTGGACTCGTTTGAGTTTCATCAGTTTATAGGTGATCAGAATGCGGCTGACGGTATTGAGCTTCTTGACAATTCGCTTGAGCTAGTATCAATAACCAAACAAATCGAAGCCAGCACATCCAACAAAGAAAAAGAAGCCCTGAGGTTGCAGGCAGAAAAGATTATAGCTGACAGAACAAAGATTGAAGGTAAGTATATCAATTTGTTTGCCGCTCAAGAAGGTATCATGGAGGGTGCTCAAGTATCCAACAGACTAGAGACATTAAACGAAAGAGCCTCTATGTTCGAGGCTTACGCAAAAAAACTAGAGAGTCAAGACAACCCTATTCAGGCTGACTCAATGCGTAAAAGAGCCGAGAGGGTAAGAAACTCTGCTGAGTCTCTTGAGGTTCAAATGGAGCTAAATGAAAAGGTATCTAGCGGGGATGTCTTATCCAGCGAGGGTAGAAACGTCAGCAACATTACCGATAAGATTGTTGAAATGGATGTGGCTCAGGTTGTCGTTGACGCTGAGATAGCTAGCATGCTTGAGAAGAGAGGTTACAAAAAAGTTGAGTACAGCGGAAGCGGAACAGATCAGTTTTTGATGGTTGACTCTGTTTATCCTGTTGCTTTAGTAAACCCTCAATCTACTTCTTTTGAAGAGGCTCAATCAGAAATAGCATTAAACAGAATAGTTGACTCAGGATCCATCAACGAAGAGTTCAGACCTCAGTTGATTTCTGAGCTTGCCAGAATGACTCAAAGAGGAGCTAATGAAACAGACTTGTTTAAAAAAGCTTCAGAGCTGCTTAGTGATTCAGAAAAGGCCAAGGTTGCGGAAATATCAGAAAGAAGATTAGAAGATATTGAAGACGAAACCAAAAACCCAGAAGCCGTACTAACCGATAGCGCTAGTCAATCTCTTGGTGTTTTGTCTAAGGCCTTCTCTGGAACCCAAGCGACAGTAATCTCAGATCTAGAGCTGGCAAGAAGACAGATTAAATCGGTTCAGGTAGACTCCGCTTTGACTCAAGATCAAAAGAACGATAAGATTGACAGAATTAAACAACAATACCTGTCTGGATCAAATGAAATCAAGGCTTTTTATGACAAAGTTTCTGGAGAAGTATTCTTGACGGAAAGCGCTACATCAAAAGACGTCGTTGAGGAGTACGCTCACTCGTATATCCACAAGAAACTACAAGGCGTAGACAACGTTGGAAAGCAATTAAGGTCTGACTTGAACGGAATAATGGAGTCGGATCAGGTTCTTGTTGATGCTGTTAATGAGAAGATGAGGTACTACAGGGAGGAGTTTGGGGCTAGCGACAGAACGCTGGCTGAGGAAAAGTACGTAGAGATTATAGCCGCTTATGTAGCTAATGAGAAAAGCCTAAAGGCTTCCACTATCGACAGGATGACTCAGTTTTTCGCTAAGCTATTCCCTTCATTTACTGAGAGTGGAGGTAGCTCTAGGGCAGTTCTAGATAAGCTGTCTAAAAGCCTGAGAGACGGAAACAGTCAGGCTATTTCCGATCAGTTCGATGAGCTGTTCAAGCTTGACCCTAGTGAGCAAGCTAAAGTAGATGGAGCCCAGCAAGTTTCCGTTTCTGATCAAACAGCTTACAGCGCTAATAGAAAGCCTACCTTTCTGGACAATAAGAAAGTTACGTACTACAAGTCATATGATTCATCGTATGACTCTACTTCCAGGACGTACGGGGGTCCGCAGTCATATACCTTTAATGACTATTTCCATTTTGCTAACTGGTATAGAAAGATGACTGGAAATGGTGCTCACACTAGGATCGGTCAAATGACATACGTGGATGATTCGGGTAATACAAAAACCTTAAACCCACCAAAGCAACTGCTTGACAGAAACACTGGAACTCCAGTAATTATGCGGCCAGCCATGAAGAGCATGCATCAGACCTCCCTCGAAAGGGGGCAAGCAGAGGCTAATGAGAGAAGCGAGAGAAGGCTATCAGCTATTAAAGCAGAGCAGCTAGCAAAAGAACAGCTTTGGGAAGTTATGAAGCGTGAAGATCAATTCATAGGTGGAGGAAATGCCAACGCAATAATCCAAGAGCTTATGTCTGATTTTACTCCTGAGGGCGTGAATAGCGAGACAAAAACGAATAGGTTTGGCGAGCCAATAAAAGAAAACGTAAAAGGATCTCCTGAATATCATGAAGCTCTTCTTGATAGGGTGAACGATTACGTGCAAGAGAATTACCCTGGTGAGTCTATACTTTACTCAGCTGCCTTTAGAAGATCTCTTTCAGAAGCTTCTGACATGAAGCCTGCTCAAAAAAGGAAGCTTTTAGAGGATGGGATAAGAAGAACTAAAGACTTACTAGATCCAGAAACTTTAGCTCAGATTAATCTGTACATGGATCAAGCTGGTAAGGGTAAAATAGGTAGCGGAGTTCCAGCTCACTTGATGCAGCAGATGTATTTTGCTATGTTAATTCAGGAAACTCAAATGGAGTTAATCCTAAACGGTGACGATTTGACAAAGAACAAAGAGGATATGGCTTTGATGAGCGAGGTTGTCGCTAAAGAGCTGATGTTTGTGGATGATTTTCTAAACAAAAACCCAAGAAACTTTTATAAGAATTTCTACAAGCAGGTAAACTCCACTAAGAATAAAGACGGATCATACAGCGATCCTTTAGCTATACAGACTGTAGGGAAGTCTCAAGACTCTGAAGGTAACTTTACCGTAGATAACCCCCAGAAGCTAGAGCTGGCCAGAAAGCACAAAGACTTGCTTATCGCTATAGTTGCCGTAACCTCAAACGGAAACAGAGCCGTTCCCAATCTGTCTGAGAGTTTAAGAATTTATTCTGCTGTTCTTGAAGACCTTTTGCAAACACCTGGCAAAAACCCATCTAAAGTAGACTTCGCTAGAACAAAGCTGTTGATAGAGTCTATGACTAGCCAAGGTCTTAAAGCTTCTCAATTTAACGGTCAAAGAAGCGCTATTCCTATAGCTGTTGGGTTAAAGAACCTCCTCAATATTGACGGAATCTCAAATGGACTTCCTCATTACAGGTTTGAAGCTCCTTCTACATTTAAGAGAGACGCATTAAAAAAGACAGGAGAAAATCGGATCAATATTCAGGATTCTCTAGGTAATTGGTCTAAGGTAGGTGCTTTTATGAGCAACCTATATCAAGACCAATCTGTAGTAACTCAAGACAGGCACCTGGTTAATTACCTAGATTCTAGGTATAGACCTTCTGAGGTTGTTAGTTTTCAAGTGGGAGACGTCCTCTCCGTGTTAAGGGAATTTGAGTATGGAAGAATAGATGCTGTTCAAAAAGAATGGATGGTAACAACAGCTGATGGATCTACCGTATATGATTTAAAGAAGGTTGCTAAGTGGGTTAAAGACAACATGGGCTCAAAGTCTACTAGGTCTGACGGAACGGTAGTCTGCACGGGGGACAACTTAAAAAAAGAATTAAGGTATTTATACGACAATCATATGACCCAAAAAGGGTCAGCTGGAAAGCTTTTTGAAGGTAATATCGAGGTAGTTGACTCTATTGTTGAGCAGTTAAGAAAGAAAAAAGGATACAAGTCGGTAACAAGAAGCGAGGTTATGCAGATGATTTTCGCTGCTAATCATGTACTTCCTCAGGCCGTAGGCGTTTCAAACAGGATCTATGATGACTTCTCTCAAGAGACATTTGAAAAAGCAATAGATAAGCTTCAATCTTCTGTTGCTCAACAAGGTACTCCAGCTGAAATGCTTAGTCGATTTACGAAAATAGCCGATATAGAGGCGGACTTTAAAGGAAAGCCTGACTCTGAAAAGCTCCAGGCATACATAGATAGGGCAGATCTAAGTGAAGGTATGGGTCAATTCCTGAAAGGAGAGAACACCGAAGTTGTGATGTTCTCGGCAAAGAAGACGCTTAATCTATCGGCTCATCCACAAAGCAGGTCCTACAATCTTCCTGGAATATTTAAGGGTAGAAGCGTGAAGTCTATGCAGAACGTAAAGTTTGGCACTGGAAAGATTGATATTAACAAACTACTAGAAGGGAGAGCTTCAGAGGCTAACGTAAAGGGAAAGGTGTCTGAAAATAAACCATCAGATCAGTTTGATGAATTCGTTGAGGGTGTGGTATTCATGAGGCATCCTCTTCACGGAGACTCTTTTGTTGACTCTTACGGGAACATCATCAAGAGTGCTGAGCAGGTGTATATGTCAGGTGATGTCATCATTGCTTCTGGAAAAGTTAGGTATGCTGGGAACTCTATTGAGAGAGGGAAGAAGTCGGAGAACATAGTCATAGAAAACCCAGAGCATTTCCGAGCGTTTAACAACTTCATGTCTATCATGAAGCAGAGAAACCAGTCTCTAGCTAATGAGTCTCAGGAGATGTTTGAGATGGCTTACAAGTCATTGACGGCTAAGGATCGAGCAAGGTTTGCCAACCTAACCATAGACGAGCACGGCAACGTAATAAAAGGGAGAAGGCTGAGAGGTACGTCTAAGCGTCTTGCAAACTCTTCTGAGTTCGGAAGGTTTAAAAACGAAATCATAAGCAATCCAGAAAACTACATTGATAGACAGAGCATTGCAAATGAAAAGAAAAACCTAGAAGAGCTTAGTGCTCAAGAGCTAGTTAGCTTGATGAGGGGTGACGCTTTGGATAATTTAGCTACCAGAAATGATGATGTTGGTGTTCTTGCTGGTATCGAGCTAATAAACAGGATGCAAGAAACAGGCAATGATATAGGCATTGCTGGAGTCCTGGACAGGTTGGCTGCGGTTGGAACGACAGCTGGTAGGATTCTTAGGCACATGGCTGAACTGAAGACGAGCAGCCCTCAGGGAATGGCAAGTGTGATAATCAAGAAAGCAGAAGCGCAGGGTAAGATTCTTTCTGAAGAGCAAAAGAACAAAATCCTTGAAGCCACCAAAACATACATGGCGGCTTACAAGAAAGCTCAAGACTTACTGGAAAGAGGAATTGCTGGAGAGGATGTAGAAGCTGAGTTTAAAAAAGCGAAGAAAGACTTAAACGAAACTCAGTCTAAGCTTGATACTCTTGCTAATATGTATACGGAAAAAACCTGGTCCGAGATAGGCACTCAACTCGTTCAGGGGAATTTGCTTACTATGATGTCTCAGTCTAGGAACGTGCTTTACAACCTAGCAAACGTAATACCGAAGACTGTAATTGATATTATGTCGATGCCTACTTCCAAGGCTTTTGAGCTTATGGGCTTACATAAAGAAAAAAGAAAGCTGTCTCTTGCTGGGTACTTGTACGCTTTAAGAAAGTTCGGGGCTGGATCCGTGGAGGCTATGGAGCAAGTGATTACGGGCAGGGAAGAAGATATGTCTGAGTGGAGGATGAGCAGAGGGTTCATGCCTATCAGGTCATTAATGGCTGCTATGTCAAGCGACCTTCCAGAGGGTGTTACTCTCAGAAATGAAGTTAATCAAAGAGCTAAGCTTTTGGTTCAGGGAACCCTTGGGATTCCTGCCGAGGCTATGTTCAGGCTGCTTAGTTTGGGTGATGTTCCTTTTAGAAGATTTGCTGAGGGGTTGGAGCTTTACAGTCTAGCAAAAGCAAAAGGTCTTGAAGGTGATGCTCTCGCTCAGTTCTTAAAGTTCCCTGATAAAAACAGCGCAGAGCAAGGAGCAACCGAAGGTAGAAAGCTAACCTTCCAGGAGCCTATGGGTCTTGCAAGAGGGAGCATGTGGATCATTGACAACATCTCAAGAGGGATGGGCGAAGCATTTAAGAATGTGAAGGGTTTTGACGCTGAAGGGTTCTTTAAATACCTTATTAGGCTTAATGTTCCTTACGTGTCTACGATAGCTAACTTTACCGAAGAGACCCTTACGTACGCCTCTCCAGTTGTTGGAATTGGAAAGATGGGCATTCAGATGGGCAATAAAGACTACACAGAGGCTTCTAAAACTCTGAGTAAGGTCATGGTTGGACAAGTGATAAGCACGACAGCCTTGCATCTTATTTCTAAGGGTCTTCTAAGCGGAAGCGTAGACTGGGAGGATGATGAAAAAACAAACCTCATGTATGATACATTCCCGCCAAACAGCATAAACGTTGACGGGTTAAGAAGAATGCTAGAGGGTGGTGATCCTGCTCCGCAGGCTGGCGATGAGTTTAGATCTTATCAGACTCTTGGCGTTTTCGGAACTATCATGGGTGCTTATGCTCACTCTACCTCTCCAGAAGCCGCAAAAGAAATGGCTGAACAACCCTTTAGCGGAAACAATGTGCTGAAAAAAGTTTTCGGATTCGATAATGTATCAGTGATGGCGTACATGATGGATCAAAGCTTCCTGCAAGGGTTAAATGGAATCACAAGTGTAATCTCAAGCACTAAAGATCCTGAAGATTTCGAAAGGGCATTCTTTAGATATGCAGAAACAATATCTAAGGCTTTCTCTTCTATGTTCCTACCTAACGTGTTAAGCGGAATTGATCAGTCAAGCAGGGAATTCATGCCAGATAAGCGAGATGTAGATCTAGCAGACAGAATAAAAAACCACGTAAGGGAAAGGACTTTCGACACTGGAGGTCTTCCAGTAAAAGTGAATTGGAAAGGTGAGAGAATTGATCAAGCTCCTGTTGGTGGAAATCAGTTTGCGTACTATATGTTTGACGCAACCAAAAAACGAGAAGCCTCACAGGATGACACCTCTATAGAGATATTAAACCTATACCTAAGGACTGGAGTATTAACCAAGGCTGTTGGGACACCTTATTATGCTTCTTCTGTGTATAGAAAAATACGTAAACCTTCGGTTCGTAGAGGCAAGGCTAAAAAAGCTTATCAAGCCTTGGGGGTTAATTACAGCTTTTTAGAAGGCCCAGAAGAAGACTTTAACATCAAGCTTACTGCTGAGGAAGTAAATAACGCTCTTGAAATGAGCAATGTACCGAGATACAATGAAATCAAGAATTTCATGCAAACAGAAGAGTATCAATCTATGACAGACGTTGA
Organism: Bacteroidota bacterium; assembly: GCA_003485825.1. Lineage (GTDB taxonomy): Bacteria > Bacteroidota > Bacteroidia > NS11-12g > UBA9320 > UBA9320. Next base: position 8,323 of record DNHN01000168.1, read on the forward strand.
GAAGATAGAATCTCTTGATGACATCAACGATAGATATAAGTCTCTTCTATCGTATAACCCAGACGGTTCGTTTATGGAGCACAGTAAGTATATATTGGAGTTAATGGAAACGAGACACCTAGAGCAGTATGGACAAAATTAAAGACACAAAGCTAGGGGGTTGGCTCAAAATCAAAGCTCCAGGCATTTTAAGCCTCGTAGGAGACCTTTTGCCAGACAAAGGTGGCCTCGGTATTGTAAAGAACCTTTTGGACAAGGAGAAGGGCGTAGATCCAGCCGAAGCTAAGGCGGCTTTAGATGCTGAGGTTGAGTTTCAGAACAACGTGTCAAGACGATGGGAAGCCGATATGTCTAGTGATGTAAAGATCGCTAAGGTGATTCGTCCAGCAACTATGATTGTTCTTATGCTGTTCTTTATGATTATGATGGTATGGGATGGGCTTGATGAAAGCTTCATACCTAAGGATAGCTATGTGTCTCTTTTAGAGATACTTATGCTTACAGTTTTTGGTGCGTACTTTGCAGGCCGAACTATCGAGAAAACTAAACGATGAAACATCTAACCCTCATGCTATGCCTGCTCTCACAGTACGTGATTGTAGGGCAGGATTCCTGCGCTGTCTTTGGTGACGACAACTTGCAACCCAGGATGATGGG
>DNHN01000102.1 GCA_003485825.1 Bacteroidota bacterium
AACAAGGCTTGTACGTTTCCTTCATTCAAATACTGTTTTTCAAATTGGCAACCCATTTGAAAAAACGTAGGAAATCTATCATAGCCTCCTTCGCTTTTTGGTTTTCGTATTACATCTGCTCCTTCTCCTGTTAAAAATGTGTAGCCCATTCTTGGCCCACTTAAGTTTAGCTGATATTCATCCGGATTATTCATGGCACTTTCAAAGCCTTGCTTATCCGATAAGGATTTTTCCAATTCAACATCTGCTGGCCTTCCAAGCATCTTCCCCACGGTCATTTTAACCATTAAACTAGCTTGTTGTGGGATAAAGCTAAATTCATTTGCTATTTCTATTTGTTCATTGGTTTTCATATCAGTCAATCTTAGCGGAACATAGATACGGTCTCCAATTTTGTTTGCGCTTCCTGTAAGTACGTAATCTGCACCCAGTATTTTGCCGGCACTTTTTACGCAACTAAGGCTAAAGCAGGTAGTGGCTTCAATTCCATTGTTTTGAAGCTTTTCAGCAACTTCGTATTTGTCTATGGTAAAGTACTTTGCGTCTTTGCTTAGCTCCACGCGTAAAACTTCAACTAGTTCTTGCCTGTTCAGCGATGGGGAGTTTACATCAAAACTCACTACAGCTAGCTTCGGAAGCTGTCCAACGGTCCATAAGGTGCACGTGATTAGTACAAATGTCAAAGTTGATTTTTTCATTTCTCTTTTATTGGGTTCCTCTTTGAAGAACAGATTAAACTATTTAATAAAACACAAACGCCTAATAGAGAATAATCTCATCTAAACTAGACCTGCTGAGACCGATTTCCCGCATTACTCATAACACCAGTTACAGGCCAAAAATCAGCAAAATCCATGCTGCAGAACCAATCACGTATCCAGCTACCACTTTTATTGCTTTCGTTTTATGAGCTTGCTTCTCGTATGCTTTTTTATACTCTGGATCTTTTTTTAGTTCAGTATCACTGTAGTTTAGATTTCGTTCTCTAGGCCTTGATGATGCACACGCCACTGCAGGAATTAGTCCGGCTATAGGACTGAACACAATAGATGTAGCTGCTGTCCACACTGCTCCAGATCTCCTTCCAGTGTAGTTCATTTTCGAATCTTGAATACCTTCTTTTCTTAATTCAGCTTTGGATAGCTTAACTGTTTCTGCGGGTTTAGGTTCGCTATTAGATTGAACATTCTTCCCTTCTGTTTCCTTAACCTCACTGCTAGGTGTTAGTTGCTTGTAAATTAAGTCTTTTGTTCCATCAGCATAACTAATAATTAGCACATTAGACCTTGGTATAGTTAAGGTGAGACCACTTATATCGTCACTCCTTTTATATACTATTTCAATCTTGTTTACTTCCAAAACTTTTGCTTGAATATCCTCGCCTGATATTAATGTTATATTGGCTAAACCTTTACTTTCTTCTTCTATTTCCACAGTATCTTCTAAGGCTTTAGTTTCCATTGTTTCCTCGGCTAACTGCACTTGCTTAAACAATACATCCTTGGTCCCATTTTCATAGCTTATAATTAGTACATCAGATTTTGATATCGTTAATATTGGGCCATCTTGGCTATCATATTCCCTATACGTTATGTCTGTTTTATCTACTTCTATAATTTTAGCTTCAATGTCTTCACCTATTGTTGGGGTTATTACATCTTGAGAATAGCTGTTTATGCTGAAGCCCAAAATCGCAATGAATGAGTATATATATTTTGTCATTTCTATTTCTTGTTTTATTTAACGTGGTGATTTTTGGTTACACTTTCGATTTTATACTTGATTATTCCCTTAAAGTTGAAGTTCATTTATCAAGATATTACCTAGTGGTGTTTTAAGAAAAACTAGGCTTATTTTAATGGGGATTGAATTGTTACAATTCAATAAGCCTAGAATATTCAAAAAAAAAAAATGGAGACGGGGTGGGGCTTAATTCCTAGTATTAAATCCTATAGACAAACCAAATCTTAGATCGTCTTTAGATGGAACAACATAGGCATTTACAGGGATGTTTAATTTACCGGATTTAAACGAATAGCCTGCAGCTAATACGATGTAGCTCTTTAGTCTAAAGCTGCCTCTACTGTCTGCCTTATACTCTGTATCTAAGTCATTAGCATCAAGAGTAGGATCTTTTTCATTTAGCTCTTGGCGGGTATAATATTCATCCTCATAGACATACTTATTAAGTTCTCTGGAGATATTAACACTCGGTCCTACAGCAAATTCTAGCCCATTTTTATTATTTCGTATTCCATTAAGAATGGTCATACTTGGGATAAATAATCCTTGGTCTAGTCCTGTAATCATTGGTATAAACTCAAACAAGGCTTGTACGTTTCCTTCATTCAGATATTGTTTTTCAAATTGATAACCCATTTGAAAAAACGCAGGGTTCCGATCGTACCCTCCTTCACTTTTTTTAGCTCTTATGACATCGATGCCCTCTCCGGTAAAAAATGTATACCCCATACGTGGCCCACTTAAATTTAATTGATACTCATCTGGATTATTCATAGCATTGTCAAAGCTTTCATTATCTGATAATGATTTTTCCAATTCAATATCCGCAGGCTTCCCTAGCATCTTACTTACCGTCATCTTAACCATTACGCTAGCTTTTTTTGGTATGAAGCTAAACTCTTTGGACGTTTCTACTTGTTCATTGGTCTTCATATCTATCATTCGAAGAGAAATAAAGATACGGTCTCCAAGTTTGTTTGCACTACCCGTAAGCAAGTAGTCTGCTCCAAGTAATTTACCTGCACTTTTAAGACAGCTGAGGCTAAAACAAGTACTAGCATCAATTTCATTTTTTTTCAGGTTTTCATTTACTTCATATTTATCAATGGTAGAGTACTTTGATTCTTTGCTAATTTCTAAGCGAAGTATCTCAAGCAGTTCTTGGCCGTTGAGCGATTGGTCATTGACGTCAAAACTTATAATAGCAAGCTTAGGTAGCTGTGCGAAAGTTAAGAAAGCGGATAATACGAGTGCGAATGTTAAAGTTATTTTTTTCATTTTTTATATTTTTTGATACTGCAAACTAAGGGGGTAAAGCATCCAGTAAATAATTTTAAAATGAATGCATATTTTTAATAAATTAAATAATATGTATTTCATACTGTTAAGAATACTGAAGTATTAAATATTACACAATAAACAATACAATAAAATTCAACTAACATATTAAAACATAATTTTTAATTTATACTATATGTATAATTATCGAATAATACTAAAAATAAACAATGAAGCGTCTTAGGTGTAGGTGATTTTATGGCTGTAGGGTATGATTGTTTTAAACAATGTGCGGCCTTTCCTTCATAAGAATAAAGGGAACCAGTCCTTTTTCGCTCATTAAACTATCCCGTTATTTTCACAAGAAAGCTAGACGTTCAGAACATCCTCGTAAATGCTACTTGGTCTTATTTAGTAAACTCATGACAAAGAAAACTAAGCTACTGAGTAGGAATACCACATGTACAGTATTAGCAAATGGCGGAGCACCTTCAGGCCATAACTGACATAATAAGACCATTTGATTTAGAAGGATCAAAGCGTTTTAAAAGGCATGGAAATAGAGTTTAATCCTGAAAATTCTTGGGAAACAACCTTAGCGTCTAACCCTGATTCTAAAGTCGACAACTATAAGCGAATAAAAACCTGGACTAGAAAAATAATTCCGAAGAAAATCTTGTAATATGGTTAGATAGAGTGCAGTGGTGGATCAAAGCACCCGGTCTGCAGACTAAAAAAAGAAAATTAACTTAAAACTAGAGCTTGCTCTCACTCCCCATAATACTCTACGTACTGATTCTCCGTTTCGTACAGTTTAATGCAATGTAGTACAGCTCCTGCGGGCATTTCACTTTCTATCTGCTCCCAGATTTTCATTACAATGTTTTCAATGCTAGGCATTACATCCTTCAGGAAATCTACGTCAAGATTAAAGTTCTTGTGATCCAGTTTAGAAACGACTTTATCTTCTAAGATAATCTTTAACTTTTTAAGATCCATCACGAATCCTGTATCTGGATTTGGCATCCCCTTCACGGTAACGTACATATCAAAATTATGTCCATGCCAGTTTGAGTTGGCACACTTACCAAAAACAGCATCGTTCTGCTCCACTGTCCAGTTTGGGTTAAAGAGCTTATGAGCTCCATTGAAGTGCACTTTTCGCGTTACGTAAACCATATTCCACTGCAAAAATAAGATTAAGTCTACGTTTAAATCTAAGACTACCCCGACATATTTGAAAATTCTCTAAGCTGCTCTCAAATCACAACTATACTTAACTTTTGTTATCCCCTTATCATAGAAGATAAATCTCTCCTTTCAAACTTAAAATTAGGCTTAAACTTAAACTTATAGAGACTTAAACTTAAATTTGTGCCTCATGGCAATTCTCGTAACCGGTGCAGCAGGATTTATAGGCAGTTGTTTGGTCTCTTTTCTCAATGAAAAAGGGCTAACAGATCTCATCCTCGTAGATGATTTTAGCAACGCACAAAAAGCTAGGAATCTAGATGGCAAAATATTTACAGCTAAGATCGATCGATCCATTTTTTTGCATGATATACACCGTTACGTTATAGAATTTGTCTTTCACATAGGAGCCCGAACGGACACTACAGAATTTGACACGAGTATCTTCGACGAGCTAAATATGGACTATTCCCAAAAGCTCTGGAATCACTGCACGGAAAATGACATTCCCTTTCTCTACGCATCCTCTGCTGCTACTTATGGCGGAGGCGAGCACGGCTTTGATGACACTGCGGACATCACTCCTCTCCGACCTCTTAATCCCTATGGTCAGAGTAAACAAGATTTTGATGTATGGGCTCTGGCACAAGAAGATAAACCGCCTTTTTGGGTAGGTCTAAAATTCTTCAATGTCTTTGGGCCAAATGAATACCACAAAGGCAGAATGGCCAGCGTAGTCATGCATGCGTTTAACCAAATAAAAGAAAATGGTAGCCTGAAACTATTTCAAAGCCACCATCCAGACTATACCGATGGCGGACAAATACGCGATTTTATTTATGTGAAAGACCTTCTTTCACTCATGTGGTTTTGGTACCAGAAACGCACTGCTAGCGGTATTTACAATGCAGGTACAGGAACAGCTCGCACCTTTAATGATCTAGCCAACGCCATATTCGCTGCTTTACATCACCCCCCTAAAATAAACTACATCCCCACTCCTGAAGACATCCGTGATAAGTATCAGTACTTCACTGAAGCCAAAATGGGGAAAACCCGAAACGCGGGTTATACTAAATCGTTTTATAAGCTCGAGGATGCCGTAGCTGATTATGTCCAAAATTACTTGACTCCAGACGCTACCTATTGAAAAGAATACTGCAAATAGCATGGGTAACAGGTATAACTCTAGCAGCTATACTCACGATTAAACTGGCTATTAATACTACCGAAGAATCAACAGCAGAACTCCTAGACATTGCTCCATTCATCGAAGAACTAAAGCAAGAATCTGATCAACTTTTTGTAGACCTATCCCCTATAGGTTTTGACCAAACCTCGCATACCGAAGCACTTGCTCTTCGCAAGGATCGGTGGTATATCCTCGGATTAACTAACAATACGCTCACGTATTGGAATAGCAATAAGGTGGGTATAGATAGCCAAGTCTTGTCTTCAAAGCATTATCCCGCATTGTTCCGCTTTGGCGATGATATCTACACCATATTTAAAAAGAGCTCAACTACCTACTTTGCTTTTCGCCTAGCCAATGATGGTCAATTACATCCAAGATTGCGGAAATATTCTAGTGCATTCAGTAATAAACAGCTAGCGCAAGAAGAGCTCCCCGCGGAATTAACTAGCTTCATACTCCCATTCCAAACCAAGAAAAGAACTCAACGCGCCTTTCTAAATCTAGCATTGCTTGCTAGTTTCGCCTTTCTGTTCCTGGCACTATGGCATGCTTGGGAGCGAAGCCTGCTGAGGTATGTGGCATCTGCTGCCGTTATTAGCGTTAATATTTTAACGTACTTCTACGTTCATCTTTCGCTGAGTGACTACTTTCTCATAGCTGCAGAAAGTGTAGAATACATGAACGCACTGCAGCTGAATGTGACGCTATACGTCCATTTAGCAAGCATTGTGGCGAGTGGCCTCCTTTTATTTTCCCTTATAGAATTACTGCCTAAGACACTGCACGCATTCCTACTCAGTATCAGTCTGCTCTTTTTAGCAGATTTTTTTCTGGATCTCAGTGCTCACATCGTTCGGAGGTCAGCTATTCCGTTTGATTTTGAGAAACTTTTCAATTTAAGCAGCACTTCTTTTGCAGCCTTAGGGTTCATTTGCCTCACCTTCATAGCCCTTTCATTACTTGTTCACTATACCCAAATAGCCCACCTGCTCAAAGAGGGCACTTGGCTGGCAGTAATTGCAGGCATATTTACTTTCACTCTATTTCAGTACTGGGATGCAAGTAGATCTTTAGTTAGTTTATTCCCGCCTGCACTACTCATTGGGCTATATCTATTCATTAATACGAGCGTAAAACGGCCACGGTGGAGAATCTATGCGTATTTTATACTCACTGCACTACTCACCGCTAGCATTATAGCCGAAAACCATGAAGAGCGCAATGAAGAAACGGCGCGCAAATATGCTATCCGTTTAGTCAATAATGAAGATCCTAGAGCTGAGACTATTTTACAAACCTTTGAAAATCAACTGGCGCAAGAATTTCTAGTGCCGGAAGATTATGAAAATTTCGTAGCCAGGAAGGAAATCATAGAAAGTCGACTAAAGCACCTATACTTTAGTAATTACTTAGAAAAATATGAACTAAAGCTGCTTAGTTTCAGTCCAGAGGGGAGCACTATAAACGGAAGTAGTTTATATAGCTTA
>DNHN01000181.1 GCA_003485825.1 Bacteroidota bacterium
CATTTTTTATCGGCTGCTCTATTTCCATATCTGTCACTTTTCCCATTTTCTCTATAGAAGTAAGTACATCGTAGATAGCTTCCATGCTCATTATCAGCTTTTCAGATGAATTCAAAATGAGGATTATTACTATTTCAGATGCCACAAACTGTCCTATAGTGATACTATTCTCTATCAGTAGTAATGCTCCGACTATAAGTAATCCAGCGGTCACTAAGGTTTTGAGGCCTATGATGCTTCCGTACTGTCCCAGTAGTACTTTAAAGTGTTTTTTACGGGAGTCTATGTACTTATTCACTATTACATCTGTACGTCCCAGGTTTAGGTCTGAACTCCCACTTATCTTAAAAGTAGGAATGGCTCTAGCTAACTCTGTAAGCCAAAAAGCCATCTCATACTTGTTATTACTCTCCTCTAAGCTAGTGCGCATACCCGGCTTACTCGTGATATAGATAATCAGAAACAGGACTAGTAAGAGGACAAACCCAAAGGCAATAAAAATAGGATGATACAGCGATAGCAGTATAAGACCAAAAATAATTTGCAGGATCGACGTAGAGAAATCCATTAAAATTTTTGACAAACTCTTCTGAATAGTCACGGTATCAAAAAAACGATTTACTAGCTCAGGAGCATAATAATTACCTAGTTTTTTTAACTTGAACTTAGGAATACGATAGGCAAAATCAAATGCTGCACGTGCAAACAGTCTACGCTGTAATATCTCCACAATGTAAAGCTGCATTATCTGAAAAATACCCGCCACGGCTACACCGACCATAACTATAGCGGTAAGTATACCCCAAGTAGCAGACAACCTCCCTGCCAGCACTAATCCCATAATTGCTTGTATTCCTATGGGAAGTGATAGATTTATAACACCATTACAGATGGCATATAAGTAGAGATACACAAGGTCTCGCTTATCTTGTTTTAAAAGGCCCCAGAATCGTTGAATTGGTTTCATTTTTTATTTATTGAATGGTAGATGCTGTTAAATGTAAAACAAACTCTTTGAGTGAATCATAATCATCTTCTGACACATCCGTCAGCTTTGGCAAGTGTTCGCTAAAAAATATTTGATTATGACAAGTCTCTACAATGGTAGATGCTAATGTGAGCGAGTGCATATACTTAGGATTAATACTCAAAATAAGGTTAGATATAAGGCGGCACAATCCTTTGTACGCCAAAAATGCTCCTTCATTATCTTCTGTATCTACATTTTTCACTAAATACACTTTAGCTCCTTCAGATATAATAATATTGTATAATTTTTTCTCGTCTATAAAGTCAAAATTATCATCTTGTTCTATTGGGGAGGCGAGTAGTTCAATAGTTGTTTCTAGTTTAATAAACGCCGAAGACTGGTTATACGTCTTTGTGACAATACGATTTTGAAGCCAACTCCAATACCAGTTTACCAAATAGACAAGTAGCTTGTGCTTATTCTCAAAATAACGGTAGACCGACGCTTCGGTGGAGCCTATGCCCGTAGCGAGCTTTTTAAAGGTAAATTGCTCTAGGCCTATCTCTTCCAGTAAACTTATACTTTGACTCAGTATCCGCATGCCTAACTCTGACTCTGTAGGGTCCCTCAAGCAGGAACTCTGACTCACTTTAAATGTTAGATTAGATAGCATTACTATTTTTATGCAATAGTAATACTATTATTTGATAAATTATTGCTAAAATATTGTAAATAACCAACACTGAAACACGTGTTACTTTCCGAAAAAAAGTACCTATGAACTCTTTTGCTCTCATTTATATTTTGCACATAGTGTAGTTACAGTCGTACCACGCATCTGCTGTACAAAACAATTCAACGCCCTAATAGTTGAGAATATATTTCACCAACTATTCATTACTACTAGAGTAACCACTCGGCACACCTAGACTTATTCATAATCTACGGGCAAATTGCGCGTTACAGCATAATCACTTTAATTTACAACTACGAAACGAACCAGCAGTCGCCCTACCCTTGTTAAAGCAGTGACTGTCCGTCGAATTCAGCAGGTACAGGAATCTCTAATATTTTTAAGACAGTAGGAGCCACATCCGCTAGCTTCCCATTACTCACACTGTCAGCTTCGCTACCCAATATATATATAGGGACTAAATTAGTAGTATGTGCAGTATTTGGTGTACCGTCTTCATTTACTGCTTTATCAGCATTCCCATGGTCTGCGATTACTATCACCTTATAGTCTTCTCTGCGCGCATATTCTATCAGTGCTTCTGCACATGAATCTACTGTTTCGCACGCTTTTACAATTGCACTAAACACACCTGTATGCCCCACCATGTCCGGATTTGCATAATTCACACACACAAAATCATAAGACTGTTTACGCATCGAAAGCATTACTTTTTCAGTAAGTTCTACAGCGCTCATTTCAGGTTGTAAGTCATACGTAGCTACCTTTGGAGATGGTGCCATTACTCTATCTTCTCCGTCAAACGGTTCCTCTCTCCCTCCATTAAAGAAAAAAGTCACGTGCGGGTATTTTTCAGTCTCTGCTGCTCTCAGCTGAGACTTGCCGGACTCGGATAACACTTGTCCCAATGTATTTACAAGATCTTGACTGTGAAAGAGCACGTCTACATTGGTATAGGTCTTATCATATTCAGTCATCGTAAAATAATGAATATCAAGAGTATGCATATTAAACTCATGCATGGTTTCTTGAGTAAGCACCGTACTTATTTGTCGCCCTCTATCTGTTCTATAATTGAAACAAAGCACGATATCATCTGCCGAAATGACTCCTTCTTTATCCAACAGTACCGGTTTAATAAACTCATCTGTCACGCCCTTACTATAATTAGCCTGCATAGCCTCTTTATAGTTGCTATATGCTTCACCCTCACCATTAACAAGAAGATCATAAGCGAGTTTTGTTCGCTCCCACCTCTTGTCCCTATCCATGGCATAATATCTACCACAGATACTTGCTAGTTTAGCCTGACCCAGCTTGGTTGACTCGCAGACTGTCTGTAAATAACCTACTCCATTATTCGGGTCTGTATCTCTCCCATCGGTAAAAGCGTGCACGAATGTTCGTTTATCCAGACCATGACTCTTCAACAAATCTGTGAGCTCCAGTAGGTGCTCCATATTACTATGCACTCCACCATCACTTACTAAGCCCATCAAATGAATCTTTCTATCGGGATTATCCTTAGCTAATTTTAACAGCTTAATAAACTCTGGTAGCTGTTCTACTTCTTGGTTTCTAAAAGCCTTATTTATCCGAACAAGCATTTGCCACACTACTCTTCCCGCACCTATATTCATATGTCCTACTTCAGAGTTCCCCATTTGTCCTTCAGGCAGACCTACATTCTCTCCAAATGTTTTTAGAGTGGCATTCGGTTGAGTTTTGAGACTATCTATAAACGGGGTTTTTGCACTAAAAATAGCATCAGAGCTATCTTTCTTGCCTATTCCCCAACCGTCTAAAATCACCAATGCTACTTTTTTCTGTGTCATATATGGGCAAATTTAAATCAAACGATACGTTCATCAGAGTTCTATTCTTATAAAATTCTAGTTTGGTCGAGTTCACCAAGCTATATTCTTAGGGATACACCTATTTTTGTAACAAATAGCAGGATAAATTCGTTATACATTCATTGAAAAAAGCCATACTCATACTCTCCCTATTTTGCTTTTTTTACTCTGCTAAAGCACAGGAATACAACTTACTCCGAGGATATGTAACAGATACTCTAGCTACTCCTCTGCCTGGAGTGGTCGTACGATTAAAAAATGGCGGAGGCACTACTACAGATGAAGCTGGACGCTACGAGCTTAGACTAGAAACAGGTGTATACAGACTCAGTTTTCAGTACATCGGTTTTAAAACAGTAACCCTAGACCAGTTGGTCGAAGGCAACACCACACTGAATGTGGCCATGGAGGTAGATGAAAATCAACTACAAACGGTAAACATCCTCAATAAGCGAAAAGATTTTTCATACGAAATTATTCGAAACACTATTGCGGAAAAAGAGAAATACCAAAATCAGTTTACGAACCAAAGAAGAACCATCTACGTAAAGAGCAAAGAAACGAATACTACAACTGCAAATGCAGAAGATGATAAAAAGGCAGAGGATAAAAACACGGTAGAGCAAGTCACTAAAATAAAGGATAGTATTCCTGATTTAAACTACTTTGAAGGCAAATTTACCCAAGACATCCAGCCTCCAAGAGGATTCAAGCAAGTTAAAGAAGCTGCTAAAAAGATAGGACGTCAGTATTCACTGCTATACACAAACACCACAGATGCAGATTTTAATTTCTACGATAACCTCATTTTTGTAAAAAAACTCGGTGACAATAGCTATGTGAGCCCACTGAGCACTACTGCATTTATTAGCTATAAATACAAACTCTTAGGCTCCGATTTTGATGACGGTAAAAAATACTATAGAGTACAGGTAAAACCACGAAAATTAGGGAATGCGTTATTCTCTGGAGAGTTACACATTTGGGATGAATCCTGGACATTGAAATATGTAAACCTCAGTGTACCAAAACGCTCACTGATCCTCTACAATAGTTTTACTATCGAACAATGGTACACCTCTGCAAAAGGCAAATGGGTTCTCGCCCAAGAACAACTGCAGTGGGAAATAAAAACCAAGTCGTCACAAAGTATTGGTGAAGCAAAAGTTCTATTTCAAGATTACTCCTTTGACAGTACATACACAAAACGCTTTTTCAATGCGGAGGTGGGTATTACCCAAGACAGCGCATATGATCGAGACACTTCATACTGGAGCACTATACGACCAGTACCGCTCACCACAGATGAGTCTAAATTCATAGCATATAAAGACAGCATCTACCGAATCACCACTAGTGAAGAATACCTAGACTCTTTAGACTCCGCGTTCAATAAATTAACCATACCGAATCTTCTTTGGGATGGGCAAGGTATCATCAATAGGGATAAAAAAGTACTTTGGACCTTTGACCCTCTTTTAGCAATGATTAATCCGATACCTATCGGTGGATTTCGTATGCGATACAGTATGAGTTATGCCAAGACTTTCGATAGTAGGAAACGCCTCTATATCTCACCAAATTTAAATTATGGATTCAGAAATAATGATCTTAAAGGGGGGCTAGGCGTAAATTATTTATACAACCCCAAAAAACTAGCACGTGTTAATGTAGCATACTACAATGACTTCAGTGCTGTAAATAACTTTGCTACAATACAAGATATCTTTAGTAGAGCAAATTTCTACGAAACAAATACGTTGCGTTTATTTCACAGTTTTGAGGTCCTCAATGGCTTGTATTTTAGCAGTTCCTTGTCCAGCAATATACGAAGACCCCTTACGGACTTTGAATTCAACCCTCAATTTGACAGCTCATTTAACAATACGAACAACCCTCCTATCGCCTTCCAAACAAATGGAAGTAGCGTGATACGTGTAGGCCTATCGTACACCCCTAAGCAGTTGTACATACAAGAGCCTAAAGAAAAGATAGTCTTGGGGTCGAGTTGGCCTACATTCACTTTGTTTTATGAGCAAGCAGTACCCAATCTATTGAATGCCACCACAGATTTCAAGTACATAGAAGTCGGAATGAATCAAACCGTAAATCTGGGCATATTTGGTACGAGTTCCTATGATATAAAGGTAGGATCATTTCTAGACACTACCGCTATGCTTCCTATGGATTTCAAGTATCAACGCGGTGGTGACAATTACTTTTTCATCCCACCTCTATTTGGATACCAATTGATAGACAGCACCTTTCCGGTATTCAATGCTTATTTTGAATCTCATTACAATCACGAGTTTAACGGTTTCATCACCAGTAAAATACCCGGCATCAAACAACTCAACATTAAACTCTCCGCTGGAGGCGGGATTCTTTATGTCCCTGAGCGCAATTTCCGATATGCAGAATTACATACTGGAGCGAGTAGAGTCTTTAGGATAGGTAGGGAACGTTTTAAGCTAGGCGTACACTATGTTGTTTCCCAAGGAGATAACCAAGGGTTCAGATCAGGTATCAAATTCCTGATAACGCCTTACAACGCGGCCAATAGTTCTTGGGCATTTTAGGATAAAATCACAAAGCTTTACTTTCTTTGTCCCATGACCATACAAGAAGCCCAAGCTAAAATAGA
>DNHN01000363.1 GCA_003485825.1 Bacteroidota bacterium
GCCCGTCTTGATATCAAGACGGGCTTTAAATTCTTGTAAGAAAAAGATTACTTCATTTTCGTATTCATATACTTAGCTACCTCATCTGGCACCAAGTATTTTATACTTCTACCCATACGCACTAGTCCGCGCACATAGCTTGCAGAGATGTTTAGCATTGGGCCTTTCATCACACGTACCTTTTGATTTTTAGCAAACTCGCCTCCTGGGAATCCATCTCTATAGTAAGAGAGAATCTCATACTCCATAAGTATCTCTTCGTGATCTTTCCACTTTTCTAAGTGCTGCAGATTGTCTGTGCCTAGGATGATTTGAAACTCTATCTTTGGGTGTTTCTCTTTTAGTTTATTAAGTGTGTAAGCAGAGTAAGAAGGTGTAGGCATATCAAATTCTACGTCTTCCGCTTTGAATTTGTCATTTCCTTTAATTGCTAACTTTACCATATTCAGTCTATGGTCAGCATCCATAATATCCTTCCCTTTCTTTAGCGGGTTTTGTGGAGATACCACAAACCATACCTCGTCTAACTTAGCCTGGTCTAGCATATACTGACCAATGATTAAGTGTCCGTGATGTATGGGGTTAAATGACCCGAAAAATAATCCTACCTTCATTCTAATCCTATGATTTTAAAAAACTTGCAACTATGCTTTCTGCGTTTACAAAGGTATCACTTAACACATCGTTAACAATAACTTTATCAAACAGTTGTTCAAATTTTAGTTCACTATGAACTTTTGCGATTCGAACGGCCAGTTGTTCTTCTGTTTCTGTATTTCTGCTGCGCAGTCTTTCTACCAGGATGTCCACAGACGGAGGTCTTAGGAATAAGGCTAGTGCTTGATCACCGTAGTGTTTTTTAATAGTCAGGCCGCCCTCTACGTCTAGGTCAAAGATGACGGTCTTGCCAGCATCCCATAAGCGCTGAACCTCAGCTTTTAAGGTCCCGTAATACACTCCCTCGTATACTTCTTCATGCTCTATAAATGCATTGTTTTCTATAGCCGCTTGAAATTCTTCCTTACTGTAAAAATAGTAGTCGTGGCCTTCTTTTTCTCCGGCACGCATAGGTCTAGTAGTTGCGCTTATGCTAAACTCTAGATCGGGCACTGCATTCAGTAAATGACGCACAACGGTAGTTTTGCCACTGCCGCTTGGTGCAGAGAAAATGATTAGCTTATGATTTGGTTTTTGAGTAGGCTCCTGTATAGAGCCGTGCTGCTTTGTTTCCGTCATACTTGGTTGGTTGCCTGTCGCATTTGGGTCGTCAGTTGTCATAGCAAGTTTAGTGCCTGTTCCTTTATTTTTTCTAGTTCCTCTTTCATGGCTACCACTTCTTTTTGTATCCCCGCGTGGTTTGCTTTGCTGCCTAGGGTGTTTATCTCTCTGCCCATTTCTTGAGCGATGAAGTTGAGTGATTTCCCCTTAGGATTTTTGTTCATAGATTCGATGAAATGGTCACAGTGTGCTTTTAGCCTAACTTTTTCCTCGTTTACATCGTATTTTTCGAGGTAGTAGATGAGTTCTTGTTCGAATCTGTTAGTATCAAAACTATCATCCTCTACTAATTGCTTTAAATTTTTCTGTAGTCGAGCTTTGGTGCTTTCTAAACGCTCGGGTTCTAGTACCTCAATATTTGGTATACCTGCAGCTATAGTTTCTGCATAGCTTGTGAGCACGTCTTTCAGGCCTTGACCTTCTTTTTGACGAAATGCATCGTAGATTACAAATGCCTCGTCAGCAACCTCTTTTACCAATTCATACAAGTCTGGGTCTAGCTGCTCATTGTCTTGGTATATCACATCTTGCATACTTGTTGCTATTCTGAAGATGTCCTTATCACTCGTGCCAAGTTTGTCACTAAGGCTTTTAAGTTTCTTGTAGTACTCGGTGGCGAGTGCTTCGTTTATCTGAACATCGTTGTCATTTACCTTGTGTTTTATTACGTTGATGGACAGTGTGGCACTACCGCGTTCTATTTGCTTGCCGTAGGTGTTGCGAATTTCTATTTCCTTAGGCATCAGGAAACGAGGCATCCGTAGGTTTAGGTCAAGGTATTTACCATTCAGGCTGCGCAGCTCTACTTTTACACTGTAGTTTTCGGTATGTTTTTCGGCCATACCAAAACCGGTCATTGATTTTATCATTTAGTAGACGCAAATATAATATAGCAAGACTCTTATGACTTAACATAAGACAACCCTAATTTCAATGGTGTGTCTGGCTCGGGTCATCTAGGGTTTAATCCCCTCTGTTTCGGGAACAATGGTATGAGTGGTTCTTCTGTTTGATTATATTTGAAGATATGAAAAAAAGTATTCTCGTTTTGTGTACCCTCTTAATTTTTAGTTGTTCACCCTCAAAAGTTCAGGAATTATCTGAACAAGAGCCCAATGACTCTGTTGAGCAAGTCCATTATAGTCTTCGGATTGGTACTATGCAAGAGAATAAAAATGTAGTGGAGTTAAGTTTTGATAGTATGAAAGAGCAGTGGGAGGCTTATTTGGCCAGGGTTAGTGACATTACTACTAATCTCAGTATCTTTCAAATAGAGCAAAATAATGAAGGCTTCTATCAGTTAACAGGGATAAGCGATGACCAGAAAACCAAAACGGCCATTAGACTGTATTTGGAGGGTGGTGTTTTCTATGAAGCCGTAGATAAGATATCTGTAACCTGCACTAGCAGCGACTCAGGATGTTACCCTAAGATTATACCGGGAGGAGGGTCTTGTATAGAAAGCAAGAATGAAAGCGCTTGTACCAAAACAAGCAGCATAGCCGAAGACAATCGTATTTTCAGGTAGATAAGTTTATTTTACTATTTGATTGTGACGGTTTGTATGACGATGTACCGCAACCAAGTAGTACAGCACAGCAGTTATTTCATTAGTGAAAAATAAGATGAATTATATAGCCTTTGGATTGGGTCTGATCTGGTTTGCAGTGATGTCACTGCTAAATTCATATGCAGATCCATTTCTTGGTTTTTTTTTGAATATTGTTTTTGCAGGGTTAATAGGACTGATTGCTGCGAAATTTTTTAAAAATACGCTTTCACTGATCTTGTTATTCCCCCTATTACTGATTGCCTTTATAGCTGTTATTATAGGGAACATTTCTGCGTCCTATATTCCCATAAGTATTTTTATAGCTTTTCAGTTAGCGCGTTATCTGTCAAATAAACGATGGTCAGTTAGTTTTATATGTCTGCTTATCATCGGTATAGGTTTGTCCTTTTCTTATGGAGTTTTACCAAAATATTATCTTTTTCTACAAGAGACGACAAAGAAAGGCGAGGGAATATTGTCTTTTGAGTACACTACAAATAGTGGATCTGTTGTGGGTACTCCTAGCGATAAACCTATCATCTTAGAATTTTGGAATAGTCGGTGTAATTCTTGTTTTCGTAAGATGAAGATGCTTGAAGAGTTGCAAGAGCAAATTAATAATAAGTGTTATATTTTATGTGTTTATGCAGATTTCGAAGATGGAGTAAATAAGAATTTGCCTAAGTATAGTACATCTTTAATTTGGGCACAAAACAAATACAATTTAAGCTTTGCATATGACAGTTTATACTATCATTATAACAAAGAATTAGGACTACCTCAGACAATTATTGTAGCACCAAACGGCAAGATACTATACAGTGATGTTGGTTATATTCCAGGAAATAAAAAAGCGATTATGGAAAAATACAAATCAGTTATTAATCAGTATTAATCTATCTATTATTCACCTCCCCCGATTCACTAACCAAAGCCCAAAGACGATAAGCAACCCAAAGGCCAATTTATCCCAGGTAAGATGGTCCATACCCAGGCTCACTGCTATGAGGGTAGCAAGCAGTGGCTGTAAGTAGATATAGCTTCCTACAGTAGTAGAATTACTGTTTTGTAGCGCCCATGCATTGAGCAAGTAGGCCAGTATGGTGATGCCCGCTATCACATATCCCATGGCAAATACGGCTTTGGGAGGGAGTGCACTCCACTCTACCAGAAGCAAGTCTCTAGCACCTATCGGCAGTACGTAGATAAATCCAAAGATAAATAGGTACATGGTGATAGTGGTAGCTCTGTATTTTTTGAGCAGGCGGGTAACTTAAAATAAGTAGAACGCATAACTCGTAGCATTGAGCATTACCAATAAATCTCCCCATATAGCATTAGAGCCACCTTGTAGATAGTAAGCACTTCCCTGCAGGGCAGCACCAACGTCTACGAGCAAAGCAGCACCTAAAAATGCTACGACTATACCCAAGTACACGAGTGGTCGTATTCGCTTTTTGTATCCTATGGCATTGAAGATGACGACAAATACTGGAGCGAGTAGCATCAATACACTCGCATTGATAGCAGAGGTCATGCTTAGCCCCTTGAAAAAAGCCGTCATATTGAGCGAAACACCAAAGAATGCTGCGATGGCGAGTTTTAGGTAGTCGCTTTTATCGGTAATTTTTTCTCTAGTGAATAAGAAGTAGTACACTAAAAAGAAGAGCATTCCAGCTCCTACGCGCAGGACAATAAATGCATAGGCGGAGATGTACTCAGGCATGGCCCATTTGGCAAAACTAAAATTGCCTGCATAGAAGAGTGCCACTACGAATAGAGCCAAGTGCACCAGTATTTTCTTATCCAATTTCAAGGGCGACAAAGAAAGTCTAAAATGAAATGGAATCTTAACTCAAATTAGAGTTATTACTAGTTTTTTTGTGGAGCTAATTTTGGTTGTTCCATGTAATAGCAGTGCTGTGAATAAACCCCTATAGTCTGTAATCACACAACTCATTTAAGCAACCACTTAAGTCTATCCACATACGATTCGTATATTTAAGCAGAGTTGTCTTATCCTTGCATAATGTATGATTTTATAGCAGGCAAGATAGATCGAATTACTCCTACAGAAGTGGTGGTGAATGCTGGAGGAGTAGGTTTTTTACTTCATATATCTCTCAATACGTATGAGGTGATTAAGGCAGAAAAGGAAATAAAGATCTATGCACACCTAATTGTAAGAGAGGACAGTCATACATTATACGGATTTGCGACGACTGCTGAACGTCAAATGTATGTCAAATTAGTAGGGGTAAATGGAGTAGGTCCGAGTACCGCCCGCATGATACTGAGCAGTATGAGTGTAGACGATGTGGTAAGTGCGATTACCAATAGCAATATAGCTATGCTGAAAACCATAAAGGGCATAGGACCCAAAGCAGCTCAAAGACTAGTAGTAGAGCTACAAGACAAGCTAGGAGGAGTTGGCTCAGATGGGGCATATACTTTATCGGGAGGAAGTAATGAGATGGAAGAAGCAACTGATGCGTTATTAGCGCTTGGATTTGCTCGTGCCGCCGTTAGTAAAGTACTGATGAAAATAAGTAAAGAAGCAGGCAATAATCCTACTACCGAAGAGTTAATAAAGAAATCACTACAATTATTGTAGTTTTGCGCATCACACATTAATCAGCTTATAAGGAAACACTTACTTTTAGAACACAGGTTTTAATATAAAACTTTTGACAAAAAAATTTTTGATAATGAATGTACGGAGAGCCATGATGGCTTTTTTGATAGCTATAGTGTGTTTTTCCCTTAGCACCCCATTACTTGCTCAGCAAGATAGTGCTACAAGGTATGAGCTCAAGGATAAAAAGCCAGGAGAAGATAAACCCACTAATCTTATCGACCTCAAGGATCCTCCTAACATAAAAACAGAATAC
Organism: Bacteroidota bacterium; assembly: GCA_003485825.1. GTDB lineage: Bacteria > Bacteroidota > Bacteroidia > NS11-12g > UBA9320 > UBA9320. The sequence goes on from DNHN01000363.1 coordinate 5,722, forward strand.
AAGTACGACCCTTCTACCGGAAATTATTTAGAGATAATCACCATTGGCGGTAAGCCGATAGGTAGTCCTCGGATGCTTACTTTGACAGAGTATATGCGTGCTAAGGAAAAGCGCGACCGTGAAGTATATTATCGCAAAAAAAGTAATGCAGACAACTATGTGAAAGGGGGTGGACTTATACCTCAAATAGCCGTTACTCCAGAGATTTTTGACAAGGTATTTGGGGGAGGCATCATAGACATACGGCCTACAGGTAGTGCTGAGGTTAGCTTTGGTGGGAACTTTAATAAGGTAGAAAATCCAGCATTCCCTGTCCGTCAACAGCGAAATGGACAATTTGATTTTGGGATGAAAATGCAGCTTAACGTTACAGGTCAAATAGGGGACCGATTAAAGTTGAACTGGAATTATGATACGGAAGCTACGTTTGAATTTGAGAATCAAATGAAGCTCAACTGGGAAGGTGGTGAAGATGACATAGTTAAAAGCATAGAATTAGGAAATGTGAGTCTTCCACTAAATGGCAGCTTGATTCAGGGAGGTAGAAATCTCTTTGGTGCCAAAACACAGCTTCAGTTTGGTAAGCTTAAAGTGGCCATCATTGCTACACAGGATAAGGGAGAAACCAAGGAAACCGAAGTTACAGGAGGTGCTCAGGTAACCAACTATGATATTCAAGCACATAACTACGATGTAAATAGACACTACTTCTTGTCCCAATATTTTGCAGATAATTACGATAATGCACTGACTAGATTGCCTATCGTATCCTCCAGTACGCAAGTAACGTATGTGGAGGTGTGGGTGACCAATAGAAACAATGCAGTGGGTAACTCCAGAAATATCATGGGTTTCATGGATTTAGGTGAAAATGAGTCCAATGCCTATAGAGATTGGGTGTTAAATACAGGGGATCAATTTCCTGATAATAACAATACCAACTTGTTTGGCATTGTTGATGGTCAACCTTTTTGTGACCCAGCAGATCCTAGATTAGTGTTAGGAGTAGACTACGAGTGTCTCAGTAATGCTAGAAGACTAAATGAAAATGAATTTAGTTTTCATCCGACACTTGGTTACATATCATTAAATCAGTCACTGAATAATGACGAAATCCTCATGGTAGCGTATCAGTACACCGCTAATGGTGCCAACTATCAAGTGGGTGAACTTACAGTAGATAATCCTGTAACTACAGGAGATAATAATCACCTGAATCTTAAGCTGCTAAAACACTCTACCATAAAGACCAACTTGCCAGCTTGGGATTTGATGATGAAAAACATCTATTCCCTAAATACATATAATCTACAGCGTGAAGATTTTACATTAAACGTAGTGTATGCAGATGATCCAAGTGGTGCTAATCTAAACTACCTACCAGTAGACGCGAGTGAACCAGCGCTTAGAGAGAAACAGCTTATTACGGTGCTTAATTTGGACAAGGTAAATAAGCAGATGGAAGCTAAGCCCGATGGAGTTTTTGATCTTATTGATGGAGTGACTATCGATGCGCTTAAAGGCCGAATAATATTTCCTGTAAGGGAGCCGTTTGGAGCATTTTTACGTACAAAATTTGTAGATGATAAGAATGCAGACTATTACGCGTTTGATTCACTATATCGCACTACCAAGTGGAATGCAGAGCAAGATTTAAAACACAATAAATTTTTCTTAAAAGGAACATTTAAGGGGTCTTCGTCAGATCAGATAAGACTGCAATGCTATAATATATCACAAGGAAGTGTTCGTGTAACAGCAAATGGAGCTGCGCTTACAGAAGGCTCAGATTATACCGTAGATTATACATTGGGTACTGTGAAAATAGTAAATCAAGGAATACTAAATTCTGGTGCAGCCATTAAAGCTACTTGTGAAAGTAATTCCCTTATTAATATTCAGCAGAAGTCTCTAGTAGGTACACGGTTAGATTATAAGTTTTCGGATAAGCTGGTGCTTGGAGGCACGTTTATGCATATGTCGGAGCGGCCACTTACCAATAAGGTAAACATAGGTGAGGAGCCATTGCGAAATTCTATTTGGGGCTTAGATGGCTCATGGAATACAGAATCTCGTTTCCTTACTCGTATGGTAGATAAACTACCTTTTGTAGAAACGAAAGAGATTTCTACTGTGAGCTTTACAGGAGAGTTTGCGCATCTGATACCGCATAAAGCTAAGACTCAGGGAGATAAAGGAACATCGTACATAGATGACTTTGAAGGTGCTGAGACTCCGTATGATCTTAAATATGTACGTAGTTGGCATATGGCCAGTACTCCACAGGGGCAGCCAGACTTATTTCCAGAGACGGTTGGTATTACAGGAAGAGATAGTAGCTTTAACTCAAAGCGAGCCAGTTTATCGTGGTATAATATAGACCCCGTATTCCAAGGACAGAGCCGATTTACGCCGGATAATATTACTCCCTTAGAGCAGTCCAGTCACTGGGTGCGTACGATTACACAAAACGAGATATTCCCAGACATTGAACTACAGCAAGGGCAGCCGCAGCAGTTACCTACTTTAGATTTAAGTTACTATCCGCGTGAACGAGGGCAGTATAATTTTAATACCACGGACTTACTCGCAAATGGTAGACTAGATAACCCAGAAGAAAATTGGGCCGGCATTATGCGAAGGATAGAGACCAACGACTTCGAAGCGACGAATATTGATTATATAGAAATTTGGTTAATGGACCCATTTGTATATTCTAAATTTAATAATACGACGCACAACACAGGTGATCTCTATATCAACTTAGGTAGCGTATCTGAGGACGTAATAGCAGATAGAAAACGCTCTGCCGAAAATGGGCTACCCGTGCCAGATGGGAATCAGAGCATTAGTGAAGGGGAATATGCTCTTACCCCGAGTGGTCAAATTATCAATAAGGCTTTTGACAATGATCCAGCCTCAAGGGGCTCACAAGATGTTGGGCTTGATGGTATGAGTGATGACGTGGAAAGAGAGCGACTTACGACTTACCTTAATTCTGTGGCAGCAAAACACGGTGTAAACTCGCGGGCATATCAGCTGGCGCAGGACGATCCTTCTGGGGATAATTACTTCCATCCAAGAGACCCAGTCTATGACAATGAAAATGCCTTAGTATTGAGTAGGTATAAAAAATTCAATGGCTTTGATGGAAATAGTACGTTAGATGATTTAGCAGATGGTACCCCAAAGTCTGGGAGTGTAATTCCGGATGATGAAGATATTAATCAAGATTATACGGTCAATCTGAATGAAGAGTACTATCAGTATAAAATTAAAATAAGTCCAGAAGATCTTAGAATAGGCCGAAACTTTGTAACTGATTCTATACGTGTAAAAGCTAATCAGATAGATCCAGGAGCACTGCCAAATGACATTACGTGGTACCAGCTTAAAGTGCCTATCCGCCAGTTTGATAAGAAGGTGGGCGGTATTCAGGATTTTAAGTCTATTCGTTTTATGCGGATGTATTTGAAAGGTTTTCAAGACAGCGTAGTACTTCGTTTTGGGAATCTGCAGCTGGTGCGAGCAGACTGGAGAAGGTATTTAAATACGCTAAAATTCCCACCTAGAGTAGGTCCGCCAGTAGACCCTAATGACGATGCTAAGCTTGTCGTGTCTACTGTCAATGTGAATGAAAATAGCAAGCGAAGTCCGATTCCGTATAAGGTGCCTCCAGGCTTTAGCAGAGAGATAGACCCTACGCAGCAAGGGAATGTGCAGCAAAACGAACAATCGCTGTCTATTGCAGTGTGTGACTTGGACAAAGAAGATGCCCGTGGAGCCTACCGTACACTAGACTTTGATATTCGTAACTACAAGACGATGAAGCTCTTTGTTCACGCTGAGTCAGAGTTTGCTTCTGACGGAGATGTAGTAGCAATGCTCAGAATAGGTACAGATTTGGAAAATAATTACTACCAGTATGAGGTGCCTCTCGTACTCTCCCCATATGGTACAGCAGATGCTCAGTCGATTTGGCCTACTGCCAATGAGATGATCATAGACTTGGAGGAATTCTATAACCTAAAGCTGAACAGACAACTCAATCAGCGTGACAATCCGAACGGATATTATGCGCAGACACTGGAAAATGGTCATCGAATTAGCATAGTAGGTCTTCCAGATCTTAGTAATGTGCGTACGATACTCCTAGGGGTAAAAAATGATGTCAACAGTACCCAAAACAAATTGTGCTCTGAAGTATGGTTTAATGAGTTGAGGCTAGTAGATTTTGCTAACAAAGGAGGTTATGCAGCAAATGCACGTATGGTAGCTAAACTAGCAGATTTTGCCAATGTTACTGTGTCAGGCAACTACCAGACGATAGGCTTTGGTGCTATAGATAAGAAACTAAATGAGCGTAACCTGAATGAGCAAATACAATATGACATAGCATCTAATGTAGAGCTAGGTAAGTTCTTTCCTCAAAAGTCAGGAATTACCATTCCAATGTTCATAGGCTATAGTGAAAGTATCATCAATCCTAAGTTTTATCCTCTAAATCCAGATATAGAACTGCGCACTGCTATCAATAATGCAGAAAGCGCTGCAGAAAAAGACCAAATTAGGGAAGCCGCTCAGGATTATTCATCCAGGTACAGTCTTAACTTTACCAACGTCAAGAAAAATAGAACAGCAGCATCTAAAGGTAAACCCCAATTTTACGATGTAGAAAACTGGAATTACTCATTCGCATACCAACGCCTGTTTAGACGTAGTCAGGTCATAGAGATGAATGATGCTAAAACCTACAAGACGTCATTGGGCTATAACTTTAGCACAAAACCTAAGCCGTGGGAACCTTTCCGTAAGGTGATAAAGTCTAAGAAGCTTACCCTAATAAAGGACTTCAATCTCACGTTTGTTCCTAGTAATGTTAATTTTAGGGTAGACGTAGATCGACGATATTCAGAGTTAAAAAATAGAGACAATGACAACTTTAAGTCCATTGTACCAGTCTTATACGATAAGACGTTTAGCATCAATAGAGTGTATGGCTGGAAGTGGAATCTGACCAAGAGTTTATCGGTAGACTATGCAGCTACGGCAAACTCATGG
>DNHN01000198.1 GCA_003485825.1 Bacteroidota bacterium
TATGACTGGATCATTTTAGTCGGATCTGACGCATTAAAGTACTTTACCAAAATTAATTCAGTTACCGAATACTCTGGCAAATGCATAGAGGATAAGTTCTTGCCTGTAATTAATCCTGCCATGCTCGCTTTCAAACCAGAAGCTCGTAGCACGTGGGATTCTTCTAGAGATAGTATCATTGCATATATCAACGGAGAAGTACAAGAAGTAGTAATTGATGAGACTGTAGCTCGCGGTATTCAAGATACGGACGAAGCTAATGATTACTTCCAGAAAGCCATAGACTGGGACTTAGATTACGTAGCACTAGATTCCGAGACCACTGGCCTATACCCTAGAGATGGTCATATTCTAGGCTTATCTCTATCTTACCGACCAGATGAAGGTGTATACATAGACACCACTTGCTTAGACGAGAAATCTGAGGAGTTGCTGCAGGAGCTATTCACAAAGAAGAGAGTTATCTTTCACAATGCTAAGTTCGATATTGCATTCTTTGAGTACCATTTCAATTTCAAGTTCCCACGTTTTGAAGACACAATGCTGTTACACTACATCATTGATGAGAACTCACGTCATGGTCTAAAAGAGCTATCTCTAAAGTACACTAAGTATGGCGACTATGAGAAGCCAATGTATGACTGGATGGATAACTACAGAAAGCAAACTGGCATATTGAAGAAAGACTTCACTTGGGATTTGATTCCGTTTGATACTATGTATACATATGCCTCACTAGATGCTGTATGTACATTCCTTTTATACGAAAAGTTTGTTAAAATACTAGGCAATGTTAAACTCAAGTCTGTATACGAGAATATACTTATTCCTGGCTGCCGCTTCTTAACAGATGTACAAGATAATGGTGTGCCGTTTGACCAAGAGCGTCTAGCAGCCTCTCAAGGTATTATGCAAGTAGACATTGATAAAGCCGTAGCGGGGTTGTACAAAAACCCTAAGATTGCAGAATTCGAGAAAATTCAGGGTAAAGAGTTCAATCCTAACAGTACGATGCAATTACGAGCACTTTTATTCGATTTTATCGGTCTACAGCCTACAGGCAAGAAGACCGGCACAGGAGCAAACAGTACCGATGTAGAAGTACTAACTGAGCTGTCTCAAAAGTCTGAAGTACCTGCACTTATTATTGACATTCGACAGAAAGGTAAGATCAAGAACACGTACCTTGATAAGATCATACCACAGCTTGACCGTGATAGTAGATTACGTACTGGATTTAACTTACACACTACAACATCAGGTCGTTTATCTAGTAGTGGTAAACTTAATATGCAGCAGCTGCCTCGTGACAACCCTACTGTTAAAGGTTGTATCAAAGCTGCTCCAGGACACCAAATAGTCGCAATGGATTTAACAACAGCAGAAGTGTATGTAGCAGCAGTACTAGCAAAAGATAAAGCTCTTATGGACGTATTCCGTAGTGGCGGTAACTTTCACTCAACCATTGCACACAAAGTATTTAGATTACCTTGTGCAGTAGATGAAGTAGCAGATCTATATGGCGATAAACGCCAAGCAGCTAAAGCAGTAACCTTCGGCATTATGTATGGTGCTGGGCCTGCAAAAATCAGTGAACAAGTTACCAAAGATTCAGGTAAATACTTTAGTAAACAAGAAGCCCAAGAAGTTATTAGCGATTACTTCAATGAGTTTCATCAATTAAAAGCATGGATTGACAATAACGAGGACTTCATTAAGAAAAATGGGTTTATCTATAGTTATTTCGGTCGCAAACGGAGATTACCAAATGTCGCCTCAACAGATAACAGTATCGCGAGTAGTAGCGTTCGTTCTGGTCTTAACTTTCTGGTGCAGTCTGCTGCTTCTGATATTAATTTAATGGGCGGTATTGATATGAACGAACATATCAAAGCCAAGAAAATGAAAAGCAGAATCTTTGCTCTAGTACACGATAGTATTCTAGCAGAGGTTCCAGATGATGAGATAGAGGATTACTGTGAGCAACTTCAAAAATACATTCAACAAGATAGGGGTATATTTATACCGGGTGCACCTGTGGGCTGTGACTTCGAGATTGGCGGTGATTATTCGATGGGCAAGTATGAAAAGCTATATCTCTGATATGTGGAAGATTTGGTGTAAGGCCATGGGTACAAAGGCTTTTGAAGACGACAAGAGGGCGGACAAAGTAGCTATAGTACGCACTATATGGGTTTTATTTAATATGATTACTTGTTGTTTCATTATAGCGTCAGGCATGGTGAATCTAGGGTGGATACAATGAGCGGTGGATTAATAGCGTTAACTGGAGGCATATATTTATATGTCGGCCTAGAGCAGTATTATAAGTTTAATAATTTGCCCATGCTATATACTTATATTGGGTATGCCTTTGCTAACGTAGGTCTATATATGATGGCCAGTAGATAGTGGTAATAACCCTTAAAGGGGTGAAGAATGTAAAGTTTCCTGTTTATATTCTCCCCCACGACGATTGGAGCTTTTCCGATGGACTTATGTTCATGGACGGAAGAGTTGTAGACGATAGAAATATGAAAGGAGACACGTTGGGTATTCGTAGGTTACAAACCTCTTACCCCGCTATGTTTCCTTTGAGGCGGCAGATAGACTCTTTTAACGGATTATTAAAGCAGAACCAGAAAACTTTCATAGATAGTAAGGGTAGACCTTTTATCTACGAGAAAAGTACTTGGTGCACGCTTCAATACTCTAGAATTAAAAAGAAAGAGCTAAGAGATGAGTATTGTTTACTATGGCTAGAAAATACTTCTACGCCTTTCTCGGTTCCGAGACCTCCAGAAGCTAGTATGGCTTTTGCAGGAGTACTATACTTATCTGGGCTACCGTGGATATTATACGAATATTCAGATAGCCGAAAGAAAAAGACACGGAGAAAGGTTTGAAAAAACGAAATAGAGGACAACAGACGCAAAACATGAATTTGAGGCTAAAAGAGATTGAGCCTTTAACAAAAAATCAGTTAGCGGCTTTTGAATCAAACAATAATCTGGTACTGCATGGACTTGCAGGCACAGGTAAAACCTTTATATCGTCATATCTAGCTTATGACGATATTGAAAAAGGGTTTGCAGACAACCTAATTATTATTAGAAGCGCTGTACCCACTAGAGACATAGGATTCCTTCCGGGGAGTGAGAAAGAGAAGTCCGCAGTATATGAAGAGCCCTACAAAGATGTGGCAACACATTTATTTGATAGAGGTGATGCATATGAGATCATGAAACAGAAGAATATAGTGCAGTTTATGACTACTTCTTTTATTCGAGGTATAACACTACGAAATGCTTGCATTATAGTAGATGAGTGCCAGAATATGAGTTTCCATGAGCTAGACTCTATTATTACTCGTGTAGGAGAGAATTGCAGAATTATGTTCTGCGGTGACTTTAGACAAAGTGATCTTAAACGTAACGAGCTGCTATCCTGGCTAAAAGTATTAGAAAGGATGGAAGAGTTCGATTTTATTGAGTTCGGGGTTGACGACATCGTAAGAAGTGAGTTCGTCAAGAAATACATAATTGCAAAAATGGAAGTAGAAGATGAAGGTTAAGATTATCAGCCATAGTGCGGCTCCATCAAGGGATAAAACTCCTTTAGAGCTTGTGGCATACTGTGCTAGAGTTAGTAACCCTAGTAATCAGAATAATAGTGCTACAAGTGAAAAACTGGTAAAGTACTTAGTAAAACATAAACACTGGTCTCCTCTTGAGATGGTAAATGTGTGTCTAGAAATAGAGACTACTAGAGATATAGCTAGACAGTTACTTCGTCATAGGTCTTTCACTTTCCAAGAGTTTTCCCAGAGATATGCAAACCCTGACCAGGCGTTTGATGATATGTTTGAGAAACGTGAAGCCAGAATGCAAGATGAAAAGAATCGTCAAAACTCGGTAGAAGTAGACGATTTAAAAATTCAAACAGAATGGTTTCGCATTCAAAGCCGTGTGGAATGGATGTGTAAAAAACAATACCAAGCTGCTATTAAGTTAGGTATTGCGAAAGAGCAAGCCAGAGCATTGTTGCCAGAAGGCTTAACAAAGTCTAGGTTATATGTTAGTGGCTCTCTTCGTAGTTGGATACACTATATTGACATTCGCTCTGGTAACGGAACACAAAAAGAGCATATGGAACTAGCCAAAGCATGCGGCGAGATTATTTATGAATTATTCCCAGTGGACTTAAATGAAAGCAGTAATTAGCAACAGAATATATATGGAAGTTCCTATCGATTTGCAATTAGAGATCGATAAGGAGCTTACGTATATGATTGCCTCGCATAATCCTAGTGACCCTCCACAGGTTATTAAGAATATGTCAATAATTAGAACGGGTTTGATCTCTATTCCAGTAGGAAGAACAGATCTTATCCCGACTAATTACGAGATAATCGATAAGCGTTTAATGCCGAAAGCAGACTTTCCTGACTTTAAGTTCCCGTTACGTGCTAGTCAACAGGAGGTTTATGACGACCTCGATGACAACTGTATAGTGAACGCTTGGGTCAGTTGGGGAAAGACTTTTACAGGTTTAGCTATGGCAGGTAAACTTGGTTTAAAAACTCTTGTTATTGTACACACCGTACCTCTTCGCAATCAGTGGGCGAAGGAAGTAGAAAAAGTCTATGGTTTCAAGGCTGGAATTATAGGCAGTGGAAAGTTTGAAATTGATAGTCCTATAGTGATTGGCAATACCCAGACTTTATACCGAAACATAGACAAGATAAGAAAAGAATTTGGCACTATCATTCTAGATGAAATGCACCACGTTAGTAGTCCGACCTTTTCTAAACTATTAGATTCAAATTACTGTAGATATAAGATAGGTCTGTC
>DNHN01000189.1 GCA_003485825.1 Bacteroidota bacterium
TTTAAAGTACTACTGGGACAGTACGGAAGCATCATAGGCCTCAAAACCTTAGTGACCGCTGGATTACTTATAGTCGGAGCATTACTACTGATAGAGAATAGTATCACTATAGGACAGTTTGTGGCATCTGAAATAGTAATAATCCTCATTTTGAATTCATCTGAAAAGCTGATAATGAGCATGGAAGCTATCTACGATGTACTTACTTCTATAGAGAAAATGGGAAAAGTGACAGATATGGAAATAGAGCAGCCGATAAAAAATGCCCTAGCTTTAAACCCTAATGAGAAAATAGGTATAGAACTTAAAAACCTGGATATTTTTGGTACACTGCAGAACAATAAGATAAATGAGGGTATTAATTTAATAATAAAAGCAGGAACTAATGTATGTCTTACTGGTGATGCTGGAAGTGGTAAGACGAGTCTTATGAAGATATTGAGTACAAGCATAGATAATTATGAAGGCTCGATACTGTATAACGATATACCTATTCAGAATTTAGATCTAGAAGAATTGAGAAAAGATATAGGCTGTATCTTTGATGATCAGGAAATATTCTACGGTACGTTTATTGAAAATATATCTCTGGGAAGAGACGGTATAAGTGATGACGATGTCGTGAAGATAGCTCAGGAAGTAGGGCTGGATAAATTGATTCTTAGTTTTCCAAATGGATATAATCATTTTATTATGAATGCAGATAGAGTATTCTCAGGAACTGACAGAGTCAGGTTACTTACCGCTAGGGCATTGATTTCTAATCCTAAGTTAGTGCTAGCAGAAGACCTGTTTACTGGACTAAAAGAGGAGTATAGCGAGCTTCTTTTATCACTGCTACTGCGAAGATGTTCGGATAAAACATTGGTGCTAGTGAGTAATAGCGAACGAGTGAAAAAAGAGTGTGACCATATCATAGAAATGAAATAACAGATGCTAAATATTTCTAAAAATAGTGTAGACGGTTCCATTTGGAAAAAGAGTTACAGCTCCCTGGAGGCTGTGAAAAATAATCTCGCCCGTAGGATATTCTTAAAGTTGCTGCTTGGTCTATTCTTGCTGATAGTGGTGATACTGTTCTTGCCTTGGACACAGAATATACAGAGCAAAGGGTACGTGACAGCACTGCGTCCAGATGAGCGACCGCAAACGATTCAAAATACCATTCCGGGTAAGATCGAGCAATGGTATGTGCAGGAAGGTGACTTGGTGAAAAAAGGGGATACTATTCTATTCTTGACTGAAATAAAGATGGAGTATTTTGATCCGAGATTGATTGAGCGAACTAAAGAGCAAGTGCAAGCCAAAGCCAATGGCATAGACGCCTATGAAAATAAGCTCAAAGCTTTGGATAATCAGATTCACTCTCTCAATGATCTTCAGAAACTAAAAATCCGAACGATAGATAATAAAGTGAAGCAGGCTAAACTAACCGTGTCTACGGATAGTGCTGGTTGGAAAGCCGCCGAAATAGATTACAAAACTGCGGAGACAAGGCTGAAAAGGCAGGAAGAAATGTACGAGCAAGGGCTGATTTCTCTTACGGAGCTAGAAACTCGCCGACTAAAACTTCAAGAGACCAAGGCGAAAGCCATTGAGAAGGAAAATAAGTATGGACTGAGTGTAAATAAATACATCAACACATTAATAGAACAAGATCAAGTAGTCAGTGAGTTTGCAGAAAAAATAAGTGATGTGAGGAGTAAGCGTAGCTCAGCAGGCAGCGAGTTATATGCAGGACTTGGAGAAATGTCCAAGATGAAAACACAATTGGCCAACTATGAGCTCAGGCAAGAATTTTACTATGTGATGTCTCCTAGAGATGGATACATCACACAAGCGCTGCAAGCGGGTATTGGTGAAAACATAAAAGAGAATACTCCGATTATAACCATCGTGCCAGAGACATGGAAAAAAGCGGTGGAAGTATGCATAGACCCTATAGATTTACCTTTGGTTAAACGAGGTAATGAGATGATGTTTCTTTTTGATGGCTGGCCTTCTATTGTGTTCTCAGGTTGGCCAGAGCTAAGTTATGGTACTTTCCCAGGCAAGGTGCAAGCGATAGACTATAACATTAGTAAAAACGGAAAGTATAGAGTGCTGGTAGAAGAAAGTACTTCCAAGCCCTGGCCAAATGAGGTGCGGATAGGATCAGGAGCTCGAGGAGTAGCCTTACTCAATAGGGTACCAATATGGTACGAATTATGGAGGCAACTCAACGGATTTCCACCGGATTATTACCTAGGAGCCAATAAGAAAAAAGAGTATAATACTGATGAAAAGAGTAGTAAATAGTATTGTTATTTCTCTAATAAGTCTGAGCAGCCTTGCTCAATCGCCAGATACGTTTGTCTTTAATGAAGCAAGGTTTCTGAAGCAGGTATATGATTTTGCTCCAGCGGTAAGAAATAGCGGGCTAGAAGTAGATATTCAGAATCAAGAATGGCTCGAAGCTAAATCAGCATTCGAACCGAAACTAATCGGGGGGTATGACCGAAAAAACTTTGATAATAAGACCTACTATAATAAGCTAGACGCAGGAGTCAAAGTGACTACGCCATTAGGTGTGAAGGTGAGCGGAGGTTACGCCGATAATGATGGAGTGTATCTAAACTCTGAAAGCAACGTGCCTGTGCAAGGACTTGTTTATGCAGGAATAGAGGTGCCCTTAGGAGCAGGGATGTTTACAGATGCTGAACGTACTTTGGTAAAACAGCAGCGTTTAGAGAGAAATGCCGCAAGCTTACTAAACACTCTAGCGGTAAATGATCACCTGCTAGAGTCTGGAGAGGCCTACTGGGACTGGTACGAAGGGGTTATGCTTCTTAACTTATCTCAAGAAGCTATTATCTTAGCTCAAAATAGACTCCGACTGGTTACGCGTAAGAATACCATAGGGGAAGCAGCAGACATAGACACTTTAGAAGCGTTTATTAATTTTCAGAATCGCCAAGCATTTTTATTAGAGTCTACGGTGAAATGGGAAAAGTACAGAAACAAGGTGCAGAACTATATATGGATGCCCGAAATGACCAAAGAGCTACTCGCGCCAGAGGTAGATTTGGATTATACGGTGACGCTACCAGATTCATTTACAGAGCGAGAAATAACGCGTCTACATCCACTTATCAGCTTATTAGATACAGATTCGTTGATCAATAGAGCTTCTTTAGCTCTCGCACGCGAATTTTATAAGCCACAAGTAGATTTAGCTTTTAAGCTTCAGGAGGATGGAGGTACAGTAGGGAATTTTGATTACAATCCGCAACAAAATAATTATATCGGCCTAAATGTGTATATGCCTCTTCTGCTCAGAAAACAGCGAGCTAAAGCTAACCAATCTCTTATAAAGGAAGAGATGATCGGGAACAAGAAGCAGGAAATGATTGTAAAAATACTGAATGCTCAGCGGACCTTCCATAATAATACCTTAAACCTGAAGGAAACTATAGACCTGTGGAGTGTCGCATCGACCAATTATAAACGTATGCTCAATGCAGAGCAGACGAAGTTTACCTTAGGAGAGAGTTCTCTCTTTGTAGTGAATAGCCGTGAGTTGAAGTGGATTGCTGCACGAGAGAAGTATATTAAAAGCTATGTAGAATACAGAAAGGCGATTCTGAGATATTACCATTCTTTAGGGGTGCTGCCAGAAATAATATAATTGGCTTCCGTAGGCTATACGAGGCCTGAAATCTGATGGTGGGTGATGTAAGATGTCTCTTATGAAACGAATTGTATTCACTTTCCAAAGAATTAAATTTGTCCCTTTATAGTAATAACTTGCCTAAATAGGAAAGACATGGATATTCAATAAGGTCTTTCAGTTTCTAAGGAAGGTAAGCAATGTCAAATAATGGATAGATTTATCGTTAAAGATAGGCTACTCAGGTTAAATTTGTAGCAATGGATTATAACATCATTATTGTCTCTCTTTCTATATGCATTGTTCTCTCTTATTTTTTTAGTGAGATCTCCAAGCGCACTAATGTACCTTCAGTGCTAATGCTAATTGTAGCAGGAGTAGGACTGGGTCAGTTTCTGAACCTATATCCAGAGTATCAAGTAGACTTTTTCCCTTACCTTAAAATTTTAGGCACTGTCGGATTGATTATGATTGTACTCGAAGGAGCCTTGGATTTAGAGCTCTCTAAGGAGAAAAGAGGACTCATAGGTAAAGCTACCCTGATTGCAATATTGGGCATAGTTGGAAGTATCCTTTGTATCGCACCTGTGTTGCATTATTTATTGGGTATGACGGTAAGTGCTTCCTTGCTCTATGCTACTCCATTAGCAGTAATAAGCAGTGCTATAGTTATACCGAGTATCGCTCACCTAAAGGAGTATGATAAAGAGCTGCTCATATATGAAAGTTGTATCTCAGATATACTTGGAATTATGGTATTTAACCTTTTCGTAAGCATTCTTCAGAGCAATGAAGTCGGAAGTTCACTAGGGGAGTTTGGAGTAGAAGTATTTATTACTATCCTCGTATCTTTACTAGTAGGTGTGGGGCTGGTCCTTCTCTTTAAGTTTCTAAATGCCAAAGTAAAGTTGTTTTTCTTCATCTCTATTTTGATACTTATATATGCATTGGGTAAGATGATACACCTGAGTCCATTGGTACTCATCCTAACTTTTGGTTTGATTCTCAAAAATCATCATTTAGTCTTTATCGGACCGCTCAAAAATCTGATGAGTCGGATGGAGTTTGTGAAAATGGAAAAGGATTTTCATATTATAAGTAGGGAAACCGCATTCGTACTGCGCACATTCTTCTTTATTGTATTTGGACTTACGATTGATTTGAGCTCTTTGGTAAATCTGGAAGTGCTTATTATTAGCCTGATGGCATTTGTTGGTATATTGCTAGTGCGTATTCTTTTACTGAAGTGGATTACTAAAGAAGCTTCGGCAGTAGTAGAGTATGTAGCTCCTAGAGGTTTGATTACTATTTTGCTTTTTTACAGTATCCCTAATGACCTAATATCACAGGTGTTTCAACCTGGGATTATACTGTGGGTAGTCATTATCACGAGTATATACATGTCCTATGGTCTAATACGATCAGGTAATCAAA
>DNHN01000009.1 GCA_003485825.1 Bacteroidota bacterium
ATTAATGTAAACTATTTAGAATCTAAAAACGGTGTACTATACATACGCACCTATGAGCGAGGCGTAGAGGACGAGACACTAAGCTGTGGCACTGGAGCCACCGCTGCAGCTATAGCGCACTACTTAGAGAAAGATAGCTCGCTAAAGCGATTCTCTCAAAAAATACAAACGAAAGGAGGACCACTGACTATCACTTTTGAAAAGAAAGACAACGTATTCTCTAACATCTACCTCTGTGGGCCTGCCGTACAGGTATATACTGGTACCATAGCAATTTAGGGAGACTTAGACCTACCAAAAACCGCAGAAACTACACCATAATTTTATTGCACACTGTTCACCAACCTGATTGTTCTAATCTGTTACTACAGCGCCTAACATCATTAACAGTAGTCGAAACCCCATTACAGAACGAAGTTATGCTGCTTGCTCGTACTCTATTTCTAATCAAGTAGAAGATTCTGAAGCCAAAGAATACCACGGTGCTACATTTAATCTAAATGACAAGTACATCATATACCGAAAAGGAAAAGAGCCTCCCAAGAAAATAGGACTTTTTGTGACCTTCTGGAAAAGAAACGAGAAAGGGATCACCGTACAATATTCAGAGAATGATCCTTTAGATTTCTATATCATCACTGCCGTTAAAGAAGATCAAGTGGGACAATTCATTATCCCAAAAGCTACACTTGTATCCAAAGGGAGACTATCTACCGCAGGTAAAGATGGTAAGAGAGGTTTTCGAGTATATCCGCCATGGGCTCATCCGAAGAGTAGGCTAGCTCAGCGCACACAAGATTGGCAACTGAAGTATTTTGTAGCATTTTAAAAAGCGGATAGTGCCCAAAAGCTAAACGCATTACTCAAGAAATAACATTCCACTATACTACCATTGAACTAATCAACTAAATGACCGACATTTGTTTCAAATAACAACAATATGAATATTGAGATACAACCATTCGTAGGCTTCGGCCAAATCAAATTTGGCATGACAATAGACCAGGTAAAACTACTCCTAGGAGAACCTACCAGCTCTACTAAAGATAAACATGAGGATGGTACAGATGATGTATCGTTGCTTTATGGTGAGCAGGGTGTAGAGCTTAGCTTTATGTCTGAAGATGATTATAACCTAGGGCTTATCACTTGCTACGCTCCTAGCTATACGGTAGATGGTACCTCTTATACAGGACTTAGCGAAGCAGACTTTCTCAAAACTGCTAAGTTTGACGATCTTGTACAAGACGAAGAATTTGCCGAGCCAGACTCTAAAGACTATACCGCAGAAAGCAAAGGACTAAGCTTTTGGGTACAAGACGGTTTTGTGGAGAGTATTACACTGTTCCCAGAATACTCAGAGGACGGTGAAGAAATTGTTTGGCCTTCGTAGTAAACGCTACAATTATTCACGGTGAGTAGTTCATTGCGTATTGCGGAGTTCAATTAACATTCAGTAGTACTATCAGTAGTTCATGAGTGCTGATCATACTGGGTTAGAAAAGTATTGACCATAAAAAAGCAGAAGCTAAGCTTCTGCTTTTTTATTGAATTACATCTCCTGGGAAAGCACAATTATTTTAAATGGGCAAATTGCACTCTGAGCAGATCTAAACTTGTACCTACCAATGGAGCACTTGCCAGGGCAAATAACCACTGAGGACTTGGCAGATTAGGTTCACTGCGGCGAGCAAAACTAATTTGATCAGCAGATAACGCCCGCTTATCTCCGCGGTACCAAGCCCATTTCTCTGTCCAGTTATACTGACTTGGTATTACTTGTCTTTGAATCACTCTAGCCGTGTTTCCATCCACCACTTGTATCATCAGCTGGGCACGGCTACTTATGGTTTTGCAGTACTCAATATAATCTGCGTAAACCGTACCGTAAACCTTTACTACTTCCCCACTGTCTGCCTCTGCTTCGCCCATATACACGTCTTCTTTTTTCAGTTCAAATACATTTTTACTGAAATCTACTCTACCTATGTGAGCGTCGTCCATTTCTATCTGTACGATATGATCTAAGTCCACATCTACCTCCTTAGGGTCCACTACTCGCATAAATCGGTAGCGACTGTTTCTGAAATTATTTCCTAACTCGTCAAATACGCGATCCGTATTAAAATCTCTAAAAAAACGCCCCCTATTCGCAAATTCTAAAGCTACAAACTCAGTACCTGCAAGTTGGGCATTCTCCAGTTTTCTAAGACTTGCTGTACCCGCTACGAACCTGTTGGATATACCAAACTGATGGTATGCAGCTCGAGCATGTCGCTTAGCCCCTTGTGCTAGAAGTTCATTGCCTGCTTCTAAATGAGCGATTGCTGCCTCTCCACGAACCTGTGCCAATTCTTGTTTTACATCTACTAAATTGACCAGTTCTGTGTAGTACGGATATCTGCGAATAGCTCTATTCAAATAATCCACCTACTCATACTCATGCACCATTTTATCATACTTGAACGGATTCGTTGTATTGTCCAGATACGCTATCACCTCCATATGCTCATTCACCGCATGAGTGTATGCCTCACGCAGCACTAGCTCAGCCTTTTTTTTCTGTGGCTTCTGCTGTAAACGTTTGACTGCTTTATATACTGCAGTATCATAATCTCCCTGCTCTAGTCTCTTTTTACCAGAACTAAATGCTGCTAGGAGTAAACAGCTTAATGCGATTAGGATGTATTTTTTTTCATGGTAATTCAATTTTTAAAGGTTACTCAGTGGTATTCACATAATGTACCCTTTCAGAAAAATAATCATAAATAATTGACATTCAATATATTAAACACAAAACCACCCACTTTAAACGTATACTTATATAGACACTATGGGTACAGTAATATTTACTGCATTTCGCAAACAAGAGAGCAGTATATGTTGATTCAAATTCAAGCAAGTCCCTTACATTTTTCATCTTAGATAAATTCAATTTACTTTATGCGCATAGTTTTGGAGTTCTGTGCAATATCATAACTTTGAAATTCCTTAAAGAAATGCCTGTAACCAAAAATTTATCCGCCGTAATAATCACCTTCAATGAGGAACAACACATCTCGCGTTGCATAGATTCACTTGCACAGGTGGCAGATGAAATACTGGTAGTAGATTCTTTTTCTACAGATACTACCAAGGAAATCTGTATGAGTAAAGGAGTACGGTTTCTTGAGAACACATTTGAAGGACATATAGAGCAGAAGAATTTTGCTGCAAATGCCGCTTCTTACGATTTTGTACTATCACTAGATGCGGATGAAGAGCTATCAGATGAGTTGATAAAATTCATTCTTCAGGAAAAGAAAAATTTCACGAGTGATGCTTATAAGTTTAATCGACTCAATAACTACTGTGGCCAGTGGATAAAACACTGTGGCTGGTATCCGGATAAAAAAATAAGACTGTGGAATAGACAAAAAGGCAAGTGGGGAGGTACTAATCCTCACGATAAAATTATTTTGGACAAAAACACCAAAGTCCACTATAACAATGCTGACATTAAACACTACACGTTTCAAAAACTAAGCGAGCACGTAGCACAAATACACTACTTCACTACCATAAGTGCAGCTGCTGCATTTCAAAAAGGAAAGAAAGCAGGGGTTGCTAAAATCATCATTTCTCCATTTGCTAAATTTATGCGTTGCTACTTTTTACAATTGGGTTTTTTGGATGGATTTTTTGGTTTTGTCATCTGTATCAATAATGGATACTATACGTTTTTAGAAAACTTAAAGCTTTGGGAATTGCATCAAAAAGGAACATAGTCAGGCTTGTTCGAATATGATAAAATTATTGAGACCATTTATGTCTCTGCTTAGCGAACACACACACCTTTCCGTCCCCCATTTAGCTTCACCACATCAAAACTGTCCATCCAATCAGAAAGGAATGTATCAATCATTGTACATTCCATCATGCTAGACATAAACTGTACTTAGGAAACCTATTTTGGTGCATCTTTTGTTTATTCCTAAAATGAACTTTAACCTATAAAACGTCACCATGAAAAAATCAACCATCACATTATTCAATCTCAGCATTTTGCTCTTCGCTAGCTGCTCCATCGTAAGACCAGGCGTCTCTGCAACTATTGACAAAGAATGAGAATGACTTTATCCGTCAAATCAACATTAGTGCATT
>DNHN01000121.1 GCA_003485825.1 Bacteroidota bacterium
AATACCCAGGTGATAGTGCCTGCTGGTATAAACTCTTTGGCTACTACTCCGTAACCTATCTCCGTACTGATGTACTGCAATTCTGTTTTTGGAAATATCATTGGGTTCTAACTTTTAATTTAGAATCAAATGTATTCTTAATTGGTATGCGGTAAGTTAGAGCTACATCTATTTGGTCGAAAAAAGTAAATTTATTTTGAGCTCTTTTTGATCCCAATTGAGGGGTCAGCAGAAATACTTTCTTGTATAATTTCATCTAACAGCTCAAAGTCTAGGTTGGAAATGTCTGTGTACGTTATACCGGCCATCCATTTGCGATTTTTCATGTCCAGTATCGGTAGGCTTTTCTTCATTTTTGCAGCATTCCAAAAGACCAATTCTACTCCACCTTTCTTTTGTGGGTTTAGGTAACATATGGGCTTAGTCAGCGAATAGAAAGGGATGCCATATTTGATACTTGCTTGTATATTATCATATCCCGTAATGAAGTTATGTAGCAGTAACAATAACTCGTGTTGCTTCCCTTTTTGTTTGTATATGAAGTCGATAACTGTCAATTCCTTGATGTTAAGCCTTTTTATTACGTGTATTTATTCCTAGTTCTTTCCGGTATTGGGTCCTTCACCACAAAATGGGTGATTACTTATTGACTTGGCTCTATCCATATCCGTTCACCATTGAATTTAGGTGATTGCACAGACATCACTTTTAGCGGTCTGCGTTTTAGATTTGTCACCCCATGTACACTTCCTTTTGGGATTAGGATGACATCATTTCTGTGCACGATGATTGTTTTTCCATCTAGCGTCATACGACCTTTGCCCGATAGGATTTTTACTAATTCAGTGTGATATGCGTGATAGTGGGGCTTTACAGAATCTTTTATCCATATGATGTAAGTGCTTTGTAATGAGTCGTCTGCTATTTTTTTTACGTATACGTTGGAGTAGTTGGTAGAGTCAGGATAGATGCGCTTGGTGTCTATGTGTTGAGCCATGGCTCCAGCGCAGATAAACAGCGTCCATAGAGTTATCTGTATTCTTTGCATAATTTGTTACAATTATAAGGTAACTATTCGCTTGCTTTGTGCGTTTAAGAGTTGAAGAACTATTTGATGAGAATTTATCACACAATACTTTTGCTGTGTGTAGTACTTGGGATGAATGCTCAGGTTACTTCATTTACCGCTCGTTTCAAATCATTGCAAAATGGTGAGGAGGTGCTGTATGCTAAAGTGAGTAACAGTGATGGGTTAGTGAAACTCACCAATATAGATGGTTACGTGACTATCCCACTGAGTGGAGAAGGAATCTTGACTGTCTCACATTTAGTGTATGATACTCTTACTATCAATGCATCTAACTTTCAAGGAAAGGATTCTTTGGTTTTTTACTTAAAGCCGAAGACGTATGATCTTAGAGAGGTCACTTTTTCCATTCTAGGTGAACGTTCACTATTTGATCAAAAGTTTGTATCCAATGATTTAGGAAAGTCGGATGAACAAAAAGTACGTGAGAAGCTGCGAATCCTAGAAATGAAACAAGAACTTATTGGACTAGATAGAAGTGCACAGGGAGGAGCAGTGTTAGGCAGTCCTATTACCTACTTGTATGATAGGTTTAGCAAAGACGGCAAGGAACGTATAGAGTATGCTCGACTCATAGAGCGAGACAGACAACTCAAAGAAGCAGGGAAAAAGTATGACGCGCTGATTGTTAAAATGCTAACGAATTATGATGCAGAAGAATTGGAAAAATTTCAGAAATTCTGTGCTTTCCATCCGAGCTATATAGAAGCTGTAGATGCATTAGAGCTTTACTTTGAAATACTCCGGTGTAAGAAGGAGTTCATAGAGAAGGAGATTTAAGAAAACCCTTTCTTAAAAGAGAACATAGCCCAAGCCTAGTTTAAATAGGGCTAAATCTTTAATACGTATTCTAGTGGCTATCACAGAACCTAAGTTATCATAACCTTCATCTTCTATAGCTCTTGAGATTTGACTTGTACCAAAGTTGCCCGTAAGTTGAAAAGAAAAGTTATAATAAAGCATGGTGGTTATTAGTTTTTTAGTGCCAAACTCCAGGTCAAACGAATAATTTCGCAAGGGAATAGAAAAGGATTCAGTTGATTCTTGTATCGTTTTAGTTTGGCGGTTTACTGTTACTCCAGGCGTTAACTTATAGGAATGTCTAGAAAGTCCAATGTTGAAATAGCGTCCTATTGGGGCAATTGCTCCTTTATTTTTCTTGAAGATTGAAAAACCTAAACCCATTGAGTTTCCGGATAAATCTGTCTGAAATGACGAACCAAACTGTTCACGCGTAGGTAAATGAGAGGTTCTTGAGGGCCCAAGCTTTGCGTATAAAGCAACCTTATTACTTAAAGCATAGTTGATCTTCACTTCAGGATCTATATGGAAATGCAGATTTAAAAATCGATCCCTTTGCGGATATTCTTTGAAGGGTTTTTGCGGAGCATTGGTGAGTTGATATTTTAAATTGAGATCAGCAGTAAATCGCTTTCCCAGATAAAAGGAAGACTTTTCTTTTACAGTGACCATTTGTGCATTTACGGGATGTACAGCAAAAAATAAAAGTGATAAACCAAGGACTAGTAGGGAGTTTCTCATTTCTTTCTTATCTGGTTTAGTGAGTTGTAGATATGGGCATTTTGCAAGTGTATATTCATATCTGCATTGAAGTATTTGGTGCTACTAAATGCTGGGTTGTGAGTATCCAGGTTTAATATGAAGAAACCATAGTCAGTTGTTTTGTCAACGGTAAGTTGCCATTTTAGATACACTGGGAAAGCGTAAAATACAACAGCAGATAGCAGGGCATATCCGGCGTTAAACGGACGCCTTTCTATCTCTGTGTAGATGCCAATGAGGCCTACGTACTTACTGTTGTACTTCTTAGTCAGGGAGTCCATGTATTGGGCGTTGTATGGGATGAAGTCGAGTCCTTCAAACTGAGATCGTTCTCCTATGTAATCGTATAATTGACTAAACTCGTTGTAGTTTTCTGTTGTGAAGCCAGGATCCCTGAAGTTGTCTACAAAGTTGAGTTTGATGTCTAACTTGTCGGCATTTTCTTTAACCAAGTTGACCAAGTTTGTTTCGTTGAGATCATTTTTTTTGACGTTCGATTTTGCCGACTTTCTGTTGTCTTGGATGTAGAAGTTGGGAGTGGTCATTATCAGAGAAGGCACGTCCATAGAACTCTTTTTGGGTTTCCAGTTTTCCACTTGAACTTCTTTGTCTCGTTTTTTCTGTGCAGCAAGCTTGTCTTTAGCTTCGTCTACTGCCAGTATGAAGTCTTTTTCATTTATTATATTAAGAAGTGAATAGTATAAAGATTCTTCAGAATCGTTAGCTTTACGCTTACGAGCTATTTTTTCGTATTTACTTAGCTCCTTTTCCGGTGTATTGTCTGCTACTTCTGCAGAGTCTACTTGCGCCGGAGGGGTGGCCCCAAATGAGCGTAATTCATTTTTATCAAAAGAGACAAAGTCCCGTAGAACTGCAATTCTCAGGGACTTGAGAAACGTATTTTCTGGGTGGGTTAAGCTGTTTTGCCAGACTTGCTGTGTTGCCAAAGTAGAGATTTCATTTCTACTCAGTTTATTTAGAAAGTAATACAAATGCTGAATTTCTCCTTCGTGTTTTCGGTAGGACAGACTATAGGGAGTTCCATCAGATCTGTTTTCAAAAGCAGATAGGCCATACCATACCATAGATTGACTGTTTAGTAAAAATTCATTTTCAGGATGAGCTTTGCGCATAATTAAGCTATGGTAGAGGCCCTTAACATAGTCTGCTCCGCGGATGAAGATGTTCATCATCTCAAAGCGTGCAAGTGTCCGTAATTCTATAAAAGACTCCTCGGAGCCATACAAGTACACCTTACTTTGGTTGTCCATTTGGTTCGCTCGGAGGATGTCATCTATATTTTGACGTCTGGATTTTATATTTGGGTGAGTATGAAACTCATCGTCGATATCCTCTTCTGCAGAAATAGTATGAATTAATTGCTCCTTGATTTTGTACCTATCTGGTATGCTGAAGTGTTCATTTTCTAGAAATGAAAAATCTAACACCTGCTCGTCAATAGGCAGGTAAGAGTATAACAGCACAGTAAAGGTTTTATTTAAAGATTCTGCTTTGTAACCTGCCTTGAGGGCTAATTTAAAACCTGCTTTATCCGCTTCTTCTTCATTGTCTTTAGAGTATTTATAGTAGCTTGAAATTGCTTGGTCACCGTATCTTGACCTTTTTACTAAGTCCTGTGTATGCTGATAGGAAAGTTGATTGTGCTTTTCAATTACGTGGGTCAGTTCATGGGCGAGAACGAAAGCAAGTTGAGCCTCGTTTTCTAACTGGCCTATGAGTCCCACAGTGATAAAAATGACACCTTGATGCGTAGCAAAGGCATTTACCTCATTGGACTTAAGCGTGAAGAGCTGCACGTAGTCCAGATCTTTATCGCTGGCTTCCTTTAGCTTGTCTAATACCCCATTGGCATACACTGTTAACGGATCCCCATACAACACTTTCCCTCCTTGAATGAGTTGTTGGAGGTTGTAATTTGTAAGTGCGCTAAAGTCTTCCGCATTTTTATTGGAAATGGAATTGTCATTTTTGAGTAGTTCGTTGTCCGCGGCAATCTTATCATCTAGGAACTTAACGAAAAAATCAGGTATGGGTCCGGCAGATTTTAATTTAGTAAAGCTATTTAAATCTTGAGCATCAGCCTGCGATACTAAAAAAAGAAAGAGTAGGAGCAAAGTTTTATTCATAGTGTTTATAGATCAGTACTTCAAAAGTATATTATTATTTAGCTTTTATCTCTGATTTGCATTGATTACCAAATAATTGGACTTTGCCAGAAAGCAGAAATGGTTGAACAAATTGTTGAATTTTTGTTCCGCTATTTTGCCAGAACATTACACATTTAGGGTTGATACAATGAGCGCCGTGATTGGCATCTTGATGCGCACTAGTCACTGGCACGCCATTGTTTACTAAACCAAGCGCATGCCCAATCTCATGCACGATAGTACTCTGCTCTATCAGAGCCTGCTCAGCAGCGGAGTTTGATGAAGTTTTAATGACGGGTTTAAATACTGCGATCACAGGTGTGCCATCTAGGTTGATGCCAAGTATTTTTTGCTTGGGCATGCCGTCTTTGATGTAGTATCCATTCAAGAAGAGTACGACTATACTTTTGTCCTCCGTTGCGTTATCGTTTTTTTGAATACCTTGAGCAAAGGATGCTAAATTTTCACGGGTATAGTTGTTTTGCTCAAGTGCTCCTAGATTAATCATTTCCTCTATGCCGACAGGTACTTTTAAGTTTATTCCTCGGGTATCTAAGAGGTCTGTAATGTTTTGCTTGCACACGTCCCACGCATCAAAAGTATTGTATTTAACAAATGGGGAGGCTCCTTCTTCATAGCCAACTAGGATGGTGAGTGAGCGAGTATTTGTATAAAAATTGGATACAAAGTTATCAGTAGGTACTAGCACTGTCTCGCTATCAGAGCAACTGGACATGCCTAGAAACAGTAAAACTAGAACTGGAATTTTGGCGAGCACACCAAATAGCCGTTCCCGTTTCCTAGTTAGTGCACTTAACCTATCCATTTAGCAAATTTATCAGAAGTTCTCAAAATCAAAAGCCGATTAACTCCTTTATTGTTTACTCGAGTAGTAACAATTTATTAATCAACATTGGGTAAAAGTGTTCGGCAGACGTATTACCTTTGTGCCATAGTTTTGAGAAGTTTATACCTTATTTTATTCATTGCTTTTAGTGGTTTTACTCACGCTCAGGTATTCCCAAATTTTGGGGGGCAACGTGCTGGACTAAGTGCTTTGAGCTTTCTTAAAAATGATTTGAATCCAGCATCCTTTGCTATGGCTAGTGCAAGCGTAGCAAATAAGGGTACGCACTTCAGCTCAGAAAATAATCCTGCCGCATTGGTGCAGATAGAGAATACAGGACTTGCTCTTAGCAATACTTCTGTAGGTGCTGGGATACAGCAATCGTTTGCTGGAGCCGCTATCAAATTAGCTGGTGGTGCGGTTATTGGTTTTAATGTAAATACGCTAAATAGTGGAGCAATGGAGGTGCGCACAGAGTTCGAGCCAAATGGGACGGGGCAGCTTTTTTATGCGAACAATACGGCTCTAGGTATGAGTTACTCGCAGTACCTTTCTAAGAATTTTAGCATTGGAGTAGGACTTCGTTACATATATGAAGGTATAGCTACCTATAGTAATCATACGGTTGCAGGTGATATTGGATTTCTATATTCTACAGATTTCAAAGACCTCACCTTTGCCGTAGTCGTAAAGAATTTTGGAGGAAACTCACAGATGGTTGGAACTGATTTAGAAAGTGAATTTAATCGCACAGAGGTTACGCTAGGCAAGTATACTACACCTACCATATTTAAAATGGGATTCTCATTTGTGCCATATGAAAAAGACAATAAAAGACTGTTGGTAGCAGCAGAGCTTAATCACCCAAGTGATAATGCGGAGAGTGTACGACTGGGCAGTGAGTTAATGCTTAGAGAGCTAGTCTATCTTCGGCTCGGATATAAGCTTAGTGTAAAAGGACAAAACTATCCTACTGCTGGGCTAGGAGTGAAGACGAGAATAGGCGTTCACCCTCTTTTTATAGACTATGGCATTAACCCTACTAACAGAATGGGAGTGCAGCACCTGCTTGGAATCAGGTTGCCCTTTAATCAAGATAAAAGATGATGAAAAAGTACACTCAGTTTAGTCTTATCGCGGGTCTATTTTTACTTGTAGGATGCGAGGGTTTTTTTGGAAAAAAGACTTCCACTGATTTTATTGAAATTCCAGAATATTTAGCTAGAGAAGTAGCTTATGTGCCTGTAGAACCTGCGCTTAATCGTTTCCAGAGCCCAGTAGATATCATCGCAGGATATGATGAACTGATTTATGTGGTAGATGATGCTACAGAGGAGATTATATCCCTAGATGAAAGTGGTAGAGAGTTAGGTCGATTTGGGTTAAGAGGAGTGAAATCTGTGGCTCAAAATAGAAGTTTAGACCTGCTGGCGATAGGTACTACAGATAGGCTAGTAGGAGGCTCAGTGAAAGTGGTTACCTGCATCTATAAAGTAGATTTGCATGGCCCTGGTGCTTCTTACGGTATTCAATATGCTCGCGTAGTAGATACAATAGCTCACCCACAGTATTTTAAGTCAACTTTTTCAGGCACAGATACTGCCGTGGTATTTAATAAAATAGCCGTGTTAGCAGATAACAGATTTTATGTGACTCGCACCGGAATTGATAATAATCCTCAAAAATTTGGAGGTCCAGATGACGCAATATTACTTTTTGATGCAGATGGTACGTATCAAACTCCAGTCGCAGTAAATACACCCAGCGGATTTTTTCGGGATTATTTTAAGAAACCAACAGGTATATCTTCTTTTGTGCAGCCACCACAGATAAGTGCCGGTGGACCAGATCACTTCGTCTATACTTCTGTATCTGAAAATACTTCTATAAAAGTACAGGTGATAGATTACATTGAGTCAGATTTTGGGGCTAGCTATGAGCCTCGTCTGCTTTTTGAAAATGATAAGACGGTGTCAGATGGTAATCTTGGTACTCCAGATAAATTTGAGAGACCTGTGTCTACATTAGTTACTGGAGATGGTACTAATTTTATTTTTGTAGTAGATGAAGCTAAGGATTCGCTATATCAATTTACAGTTACTGGGCTAGAAGGTGTAAAGCCACCTCCAGGAGCAGCTTCTACTAAGTATCAGATGGCAAGTTTCGGAGGTAGAGGAGATGCCCTCACACAGTTCAATAAGCCTACTGCTGTAGCTTATAAGAATAGGATATTGTGGGTATGTGATAACGGAAATGGAAGAGTGCTGAGGTTTAAACTGACGACAGACTTTCAGTAATTTTTTGAGAGATATTCATCATTAAGTGATTCCCATCTCATTTGGAATTTGCTTCAGGCGTGAGCTGTTTTAGTATGTAATGATGTAATAAAAGCCTCCCGCCCATTTGCCGATTTCTCTTCAAATGCATGAATTAGAGAAGAGCTGAATTCAGCGAACTGTTTTATTTAATGGATCTTAGGTTTGGTGGCCTTACCTAAGCTTAAGGAGTTTCAGGCAGTTGGTCTTTTTTGTCCTTCTTCCTTCTGAGTCGGAATCTATCAAACTGGTACCTGTAAAACAGCCCAACTCCCGTAGTCGTAACGTTAGTGATATTCCCTAAAGTAGGATCATTTGCGTGTTTCTGAAATCCTCGAATCTTGATGCTGCCGTCTTCAGAAATAAGATAATTTATACTAATGTCGTAAGGTCTTGAGCCATGTGCTGCAGCATCTACTGAGCCAGATACTTCGAGTCTGTCATTGAGAAATTTTCTTTTTAGTGATAGTATTAATTCAGCTTCATTTTGATAGCTTGTTTGATAATCCACACCTACTTGTAAACGAGTGTCAAGCTGTCCCAGCCAATTATTTAATTGACTGCTTGCGAAATCACTTAGACTATTGATACCTGTATTAGCAGCTCCTGCGGTTACGAAGCTATTCTGTCCAGAAGTGTTCGCGAAGCTAGGTGGTACGAATGTACCCAATACTAAAAGGGCAAAGACCTGTCTATTTAGTTCCTCTTGGTCCAGCTTTATGCGCTCTATCACCGTATTGAGCGAGCTGCTAGCAGTACCGTTTAGACTAGATTGTGAAGGAAATTTTAAGTCAAACGAGACCTCTGGATTAAAGAGGAGGCCAGATAATTTTAGGTAGCAGTCCACAGGAATGGCAGAGTTGTATGCCTCAAGTTCTTCTTCAGTTCCTGTCCCCGTCATAAGTGTTTTAGGTATAGGGTATTCTCTTTTAATAGCGTCTAGGTCTATTTTGGCATTGTAAGGATTCCCGTCCCAAAATAGTGTTCCTCCTGGGTTTACGGTAAAGTACTTGTTGATAAGGTCTAAGGCAGTAAAAAGATAGTTCCCTCGGTCTATCGTAAGCCCTCCATACATGTTGAAATCACCATAAGTATTTACCTCCATACGTAGGTTTCCATGGCCGGAAGCTTCTATCTTATCGCCCAGTAGTTCATCAAAAATAAGTGTGATGCTGGCGTCATTCGTCACCTCAAAATTAAAGTCCATTCGAACTCCCGCTGCAGATTTGAACGTGTTTTTTAGCTCATTTTCATCATTTTTTAGATTGATAAACTCCACGTAGCTCAGTTTGCCACTCGATTCAGAGTTGTCTAAAGGAATGGATATTTCAGTGCCTTTTCTACTCTTGGCATTTATTTGTAAAAGGATATCATCCATAGGGCCAGATACGAGCAAGTTGCCATCTACAAAAGCCGTCCCAAAGAAGAGCTCATTGTCCTCTCTCTTTGTATTTAATATTTCGAAGTTTTGTAATTTATCAATTTTTATATCGAACAAAAAGTTGTCAAAATTTCGATGACTAACGGCTCCCGTCACAGCGGCAACCTTACCATAGCGATCCTTTAGATTGGCATTGATAATGTCAAATTTGTTGTAATCAATGACTAAAGTAGCATTCCCAGTATATCTTGTTTGTAGATAGTCTACAAGCACATTTAGACTATCTAACTGCATAGACCCATTTAACTTGGGAGCATTAAGTGGTCCGGTGATAGCTATATTAGTGGCGCTAAACCCTTGGATATCTGAAACTAGTCCATCCAAGTATTTTTCAAACGGCTTGATGCTACTGTGTTCTGTTATGAATTTTAAATTCAATGGAGACTTCTTGTTTTTAAAATTTATGTCCCCTAGGATGTTCATATCGTTGAGTAAACCTCCTTCGATTTTACCATTGAGAACTACTGCAAGTTGTGCGTTCTTAATCTCACTAAGTAGACTAAGGTTACCGAGTGTATCCTCATCCAGCATTAGATTTGCTACTTTTAAGTCGGCTTCTATAATGGGAAAGCCTTCATGATCAGAGATATCTATGTAGCCATTGGTCAGACCTTTGAGCTGGATGTCAAAACCTGCGATGAATGGATTTAGGTCATCGAGTTCAAAGTTGTTTAGCAGTACATTGACTTTGTCCGCACCATCACCTAAAGAGCCATCTAAAAAGAGAATCTGGTCTCGGTGCCTGAAGTCAAAAAGCTGAAATGCTGTGATTCCATGGTAATTTAATATATGGGGTTCCTCTTTTTTTCTTAGTGTCCAGGATTGCTCATATATATTTACTTTTGAATTGTCAAAAAACACCAGTGAGGAATCGTTTTTGTAGATAAACCTGCCCCCCAATACAATGTCTAAAATACTATCTCGTGCAGCGGTAGTCTCAAAATTTACTATGCCATCGTTTATATACCCATTGGCATTCAGTATATCAAAAAGGATGCTATCATTTTGTATTAAGCCCTTCGTATTTATTCCGAAATTTATTGGAGTAAAGTCACCTCCGTTTTGCAGGTTGATGCTCAGTGCTGGTGTGGAAACTGCGTCATAATTAAAGTTAGTCAGTTTAGCTGTGGAGAGAATCTTACCATCCTGTTGATTGTAATTAATGGCTACTCCCAAGCTGTCAAAGTATAACCCACTAAGGTACTCGTCAAAAACAGGGTTGTAGCTGAGGACATTTATGGCCAGGTTTATATCTTTGGAAAGCAAAGGTTTTTCAGGCTTATCCCAGTTAGAGGGGTAAATAATATGCTGCATGTAAGCGGCCATATCGGAAAGTTCGGACGGGAGAAAATCACCCGTAATATCTATGGAAGCTAAATCGGACGTTAAGTTGTAGTGTCTGTTATTAGGTTTTATATCGGCAATAAGATTTACATTTTTAAT
>DNHN01000101.1 GCA_003485825.1 Bacteroidota bacterium
TTTGTGCCCCTAGTAGGAGTTGAACCTACACTGCCCTTACGGACAAAGGGATTTTAAGTCCCTCGCATCTACTTATTTCACCATAGAGGCATTTGTACCGATAGTAGGAGTTGCACCTACACGACCCATTCGGGTCACTGGGACTTAAACCCAGCGCGTCTACCAATTCCACCATATCGGTATGGTATTCAAATAAAATGTAAAAAAAAGCCCCTCTAATTTCTTAGAAGGGCTTTCAATTAAGTAAGTATGTCTAATACAGTTACTCCACAGCTCTTCCGATACGATTGCTCGTTAACGACAGGGTACTATAGAGTGTTAAATTTTTCATTTGAATTTCAAAAATATAACTTTTCTTCTAATTGTCTACCCTTAAACGGTACATTTCTGCAATTTTTGAATCTCCCTCCTCTGTTATAGGCTTCTTATCAAGTAGTGGACCTAAGGCGGTGTAGGGGGAGAGTGTTTTTCAGCGTACTCTTTTCACGCTTTAACATTCCAGTCCTTAGGTATACTATATTTTTGAACTTGTGCACGAAGGTTCTCTGGTACAAATTGTGGATAGTTTTTAAATACATACCCAATGAACATTACATTACAGCCTATATGGCCATGATGTGGCAGTCCTGACTCAGGGTCTATGAATTCTCCCCTAAGAAGAGCTGCTATGTGCCTCATGGTACTATCTAGTAAATCCATGATAGGCATACCCTTTTTCCAATTATCTCGTGCATATTTGGTAGCACCAAACTCCAACACGAATACTGTTTCTTCGAAAGATGTTAAATCCAAGAAGCTAAATTTAGGCTTCCTTTCATTAAATCTATTTGCTTGTTCTGGTTTTTCTGACATAATTATTTATCTAATCTAATTCCTAAGTAAACAGGAAACCTTGGTATACCATCATCGGTTTCCTCAAAATATCTAATCTCTGCAGTCTTCCCTATAATATGTGTCTTATTCAGAAGTAGATTACTACGGTCTGTGTGAGACATTTTAGGTGTAGCCTTGAATGTTTTACCATTATGTATACAAACTACTACCCCTTGGTCAGGTCTAGCATCCATTGGAATTACATTCACAATTTCACATGCTAAATCTCTGAAGTCTTTATACTTTACAAGGTGTTTAGACCTACTGTTTAATTCATACCCTTCATTACCCCAACGTAGAATAGTTCCTTCATAGCCTTGAGATAAGTAATAGGTGTGCCATTCAACTAGTGCCCCAAAACTATTTGCATTATTAGTAGGAACAAGCTTAACGTGTTCTAACCCTTCTACTAATGATTTTAGCATTGCATAACGTTGTTTAAAAGGTTGGTCAGAAACAAGGTCATAAACATGGTGCTTCACAGTCTCTGATGTTCCAGGACGGTACTTTTTAATAAGCTTCATATTCTCCTGAAACGAGAGACCATGGGCGTAGAGTTCTCCGTCTAACACAGCATCGATGCCTTTAGTTTCATTTAGTATGTGATTCATTGTGGGTATATCTTTACCTGTACGTGAGGTAAATTTACCTTCATTGAAGGCTCGCATACCGTCTAACTTAGGTTGTACCATACAAGAAGACCAGTCTATCTTGTTTTCTACCTTAGCAAAGGCTGTAGCCAACATTGGTAACATAACTACAGTGTTTTCTACTTCTTCCACAGTAGCGAAATAATCCTTCGAAAGCTTTTCTGCTATCTTAGAATTCATTTCTAAGACTGCTTGCTCTGCTCCAGAAGTTTCGTTAGACCTACCTACATTTTTAGGAGTAGCTATCTTCCTACTCTCGGCGTGTTTGCCATCGATTAGTCCATATTGTTCAATAATCTCGTCATTTTCGACATAGATTTTCCACACCCTAAGCTTTCCCTTAGAGTCTTTTTTGTATAAGTTCATTTTTAAGTATTAAGTAATTAAGAAAATAGTAGTCTCGGAGTGATTCGAACACTCAAGCTCTTGGTTCGAAGCTTAGGGTAATACATCAGATTCGAACTGACTATCAAAAGATTCACAGTCTCTCCGCTCAGCCTATTTGCGCTATATCACCATGTCCTAGTAGCGGACCACTAGTATTTTTAGCTTGTACTTTCTAGCCAGCTCTATCATAGAGTCTGTTCCTCTATTTTTACCATCCCAGAAAGCTATTAATCGATTAGCATACCTTGCCATGTTTCCATTCCTAATAATTCCCCCAGCTTTGGGAAATGTCGCCCAGTCTGCTGGAAATCTTTTTATAGGGTATCCTTTTTCGATTGCAAATCTCTCGCCTAGTAGGTCAGCACCTTGTGCTGTCCCACTGACGATTTCTATATCTTTCTTGCCTTTTATGGCTTTAATTGCTTTAGTACAGCTACGCTGAAGAAAATTGTAATCGTTAAACTTACGACCTCCAGCAATGATTATTTTTTCCATATTCATTAGTTGTCGGGGGCGGCCTCGAACCACCATTTCTAGATTCAAAGCCTAGCGTCCTGCCTACTTAGACGACCCGACAGGGTCATCTTTGCAAGAGGTATCGTTAATAAAAATAGTTACCCAGACGAGACTCGAACTCGCTACCTTCGCCGTGAAAGGGCGATGCCTCGAACCACTTCGGCCTCAGGGCAATTTGAGCGAAATATCGGATTCGAACCGCGTCCTCTGCTTGGAAGGCAGATGCTTTACCAGTTAAGCTATATCTCGCATGACGGGACGGCTGTTTAAGGTACAACTCGCCCACGAAACCTTTATAACACGCGGGTATCCTTGCCCCTAGACGACTCAGGCACCTTAGTACCTAGGGTGAGATTCGAACTCACGTCTCCCGCTTTGCAGTGCCGACGGGATTTGAACCCGCAATCTCCTCGCTGACAACGAGACGCCATACGCCGATATGCTGCGACACTAAATTAGTCTAGAAGGCAAGAATCGAACTTGCGAACACCCGCTTCCAAGGCGGGCCCCTATTGCCCCTGGAGGAACTTCTAGAAGTTACGTCATAAAAAAACCCCTGACTATTTCTAATCAGGGGCTCTGCATTTTTGAGAAGTTGTTTCTCTAGAACAGCATAATATAGCTGATACAATAGCAATCGCCTTGTTCATGTTGCGGGATACGTCGTCCTAAAATGTTTTTCATAACTTCGTTAAAGGTAGTTAAATTTTTTGTACCTTCTACACATGTGGAAATATTTTCTGACTTTCATATTAATACTTCTTTTGTCTAGCTGTCTTTTAGAGCAAGATGCGCTCTATGCACCAGCTCCAGAGGTTACACATTCTGCCAATGATAAATATTGGACGTGTTCTAGTAAGCCTAATTTAGTTCTTGAACGTATAGGTCCTAATCGATATATACTCTGGAATAATGCTTTTACTAAACAAAAACAGATAGGAGAGTATTTTATTCCCGATAACTCCTTACCAGCTTCTGCGTACAATATTCTAGAGTGTTTTAGGGATTAGCTTTTTTATAAGTACTTCTTCTATCTATAAAACCATCCCAGAAATCTACCTGCACTCCCGCTTCTTTAAACATCTGTGAAGCAGCCTTGTGACTATCATCCCATCTCTCTGATTCCGACTTTGGCGTAACTAACCTTCGAATTCCTGATTGAATGATGGCTCCCGCGCAATCCGCACACGGAAACATAGTACAATACATAGTACAACCTTCGACAGATTTACCTTGTCGCCCAGCTGTAATAATTGCATTTAATTCTGCATGTACTACATACAGATACTTATCAGGCCGTTCATGTCGCTCAGGTATAGTATCAACAACTCCCCTTGGGAATCCGTTATACCCATCAGCTACAGAAAACCTATCATCAACGATGACGGCTCCTACCCCTGTGTTATGGTCTTTACTCCAAGCGATTAAATCTATGGCTCGGTTCATGAACCTACAGTCCCAGCGGTCTATTTCGAAGGTTAATGTATTTTTCATGGTCTTTTTTTAAACGTCTATATTCTTTAGTAATAAGTTCATTAATGTCTGCCTTTGCGTATTTTGCAGTAGCTTCATCATAAACATTGTAGTGAAGTTTCCAAGGGTTAATAATATACATTCCCCCCATCTTATACTCCTTATCTCCTATTTTTTGTATAGGAGCATCACGCCAAGCCGTATACATAGCATAAGCCTCTGAGTTAATGTAGTGCCTCATTCGACTGTCTTCCATCCGTTGATGTATTGGAGCCATCCTCTCCTCGATAGTTATTTTGTCTTTATATAACTCACCTAGATGATTTCCTAAACGTGCAGGTTTACTATCCCAGTCTTCTGGCTCTATGGCATCATACTCTTTCTTAAAGCTCCAGATAACCCACACTATGCCTATCACGGCAACAATACTGATAACTACTATTATACTTATCATACTACTTCCCTGTTGAGCCGTGACCACCTTCTCCTCTCTCAGTAGAAGATAGCTCTTCTACCTCTGTAAGTTCAATTTGCGGATAAGGCATAATGATTAGCTGTGCTACTTTATCCCCTACATCATACTTAGGAAGTATCATGTCAGGAAGGTGTGGTGGAGACGTTGGCTTCATTGTAACAATGATTTCTCCACGGTATCCTGAGTCTATAACTCCCACACTATTAGCAAGAAATTGTTTACGCCCTCTAATACTAGAGCGAGGGAATATTAGTCCTATAAATCCCTTAGGTATTTCGATAGCTAAACCTGTTTCATAAGCGATATATGCGGTGGTGCCTGAATATCCAGTAGCTACTAGGTCTAACCCAGCGTCCCCATTTTTGGCATATTTTGGGACAACTGCCTCTGGGTGCAGTTTTTTAATGTTTACTTTCATCTTAATTAATGATTACACAGTTAATTTGTTCTTTCTTAATTGCATCAGAATCTTTGTCATCTCCGTTATAGAAACCTTTTAATTTTAAATACCTTGATTCTTTTATATCATAAGCTCCACACAATGAAGGTAGATTGTTTACTTTATGATATGCATTTCCCTCATCGTCTATAGAATAGATTACAGGTAAGTCTCCATAACCTTGATTTTCAAGGCTTTCTAGAGTTTTTCGCATTTCTTTAATTGTAATTTTACTCATATTCGTTTCGAATAATGCGTACTATGTCCTTTGATGAGACTATAGTACACTTGTTCATAATTTCACCTATTCTACGAGCTGGTATGTCGTAGTGGTGTTTGTGAAACCAATGTCTGCCTATACCTAATCTATCTGCCATCTTATCCAGATTCTCTCTAGAGTATGGTGTACAGACTAAGTGCCTATTCTTATCACAATAGTATGTGAGCCTAGGTTTTCGATTTAAAGGTTTCATTCGAATGATTGGTTATAGGTTTTACTCTTCTTCTCGTATCGAGCATGAATCCTTTTCATTTTTGCACTCATGCTCTGTAAATACTTTCCCATAAGGCCATCGTCCTCCAGTCGATGCTTGAACCACTCTAGCCTAATCTCTAGGTCTGCAGCTTCTTCAATCATTTCGACTGTTATAGATTCCTTACTAGGATGATTTCTAGCCTGTTGTATTGCCAGGCTCAGTTCTGTGGCTTCTTCTGCCAGTTTGTCGAGATTTAATCGGTCGCTGTTCATTTCGTCCATTTCCTCGAATAGTGTTTTCTTCATTTTGTTCTTTTAAGTGGAGAGAGTACATCCAGCACTCCCTCCCTAGATATTTATTCAACATTTGTCCAGACTGTTTCATGGTCTTTTAGTACTTCAATAGTACTATCTCCATCATTTTGTTCAGGATTCATGTATTCTTCTGTTTCTAGTATTGTATTCCAATCTAATGAAGGGTAAGCATCAGCAAGTTGAATACCATTGCTAATTTCTCCTGATTTTATCTTGGCTAATACTTCGTCAGCAAAGTCTTCTGAAACTTCAAATCGTTCCCATTGCGTTAATTTAAAATCTATTTGCATTATCCACATTTAGATGAGATTAGTTTGCAGAGTTCTACAAATCTAGTCTCGGTTAATTTATTTTTCATGAAGTTCACATCCTTGTGAACCCATTGTACGTTATCTTCAGTGTATCCTTTAGTAGAATCTATCCTATCTAAAGAAGCGGTTTGTTCGTTTTTCTGAAAATTAGGTCGAAACTCTATAGGTACTCCAGATAATGCACAACATTTCTGTTGTAAAAAGTATAATTGTTCTAATTCTTTAGCGGTTACTGTACATGGTTTGTTAATAGTTTCAGCTCTTCTTACTGTTTTGTTGTAGTAAGAAAGAATGTAAGTATCAATTCCATTACGAGTTTTAGCACAACTTTTACATTGTGTATGTTTCAAGTTTGCTAAATGATGCGCAGTACGAAAGGCTTCTCTTCCACATTCACATTTTACTTTCCAATAAGTAAAACGATTACTTTTACCTCTATAACGTTTGTCACTGATAACTGTCCATTTACCATATACAGCACCAAGTATTGGTTTATATTTTAATGTGCTTCTTGTAGAATGAACTTCAAAATAGTCTAAGTTGTCCATTCTACAAAGATACACATTTTATACTAACCACACTTCGAGCTGCCGCAGGAATTACAGCGTACACAACCTTCTTCCATACGGAGGTCAGTTGAACCGCAATCTTCACATTTGGCTCGGTTTAATAAATCCTCATCAGATACGTATCGTTTAAGAGTTCTAGCAATTGCCTTGCTGAAACTTACAATACCGTCACCTGATTTATTAAGCTGTTCTACAATGAAGTCAATCTTGGCTCCATGTCTAAGTGCTGTTGAGGTCATTCTAGCTAAAGCGGCTTCTCCATTTTTCATGAAATCAGTCACAGTAATATCATGCTCTGACGATTCCACGTCGATAACGTACTTCCCTTTAGCTTTCTTAATGGTTTTACCTTTACCTTTATGTTCACCAAACTCCATGGTTGTAGCAAACACTTCGTAAGGTTTATCATCAAGAAGTCCCACAACTACAGTGTACTTCTCACCTTGGACAGTAGTGTGATATATTTCACAATCTAATGAACGAGGTCTCTTAGGAGCATCGTGTTGTGCGAAGTCATTATTACTATCGTCCGACGTTACTAGTACTCCTGTACGTGAACCATCGCGGTAGATAGTAACACCTTTCAATTTTTGCTCAAAGGCATGCATATAGATTTTATCTACCTCTTCTTTCGTAACTTCTTCAGGTAAGTTTATCGTACTTGATATACTATGTGAAGTGTACTTCTGAATAATAGCTTGAACCTCTATACGCTTCATCCAGTCAATGTCTGGAGCACATGAACCTTTCCAAGGCGAGTTAGCAAACAACAATTTCACATGTCCTTCATTAGTCAAGTCTACAGAAACATCATTAGCTGTTAAACCTTCATTACCTCTAGCTTCTATACCCTTAATTAAAGAATGATTTTGGTTAACCCAATCCTTAAACTTAGGATGTATAACAGGATAATGCATCCATGAATCACCATTCTGGTCTTTAGAATCTTCTCTAAAACCTTCATCACCTGGATTCCCTTTCTTCTTTCGAATATAATAGGGAGCAAATAATGGTTCAAGTCCTGAAGTAGTCTGTGCCATAAGCGAGACAGTTCCAGTAGGAGCTACAGTAGACCAACTAACGTTACGTCTTCCGTGTTCCTTCATACGATAAAACTGAGGACGAAACTCTTTATAAAGCATTTGATAAAACTCATTGTTACCATAAAATTCAGTACGGGCTCCTGGCGCAGGATGCTCGTCATATTCTAAGTTATAATTGTAACCTTTGAAAGTTCCTCTAGTAATGGCTAAGTCTATAGTACAATCAAGTTCCCCTCTCATCTTTGTTTTAAGAACGAGGTCTACCATGTCCATACCTAACTCAGAGTCGTAAGCTAAATTAAGAGCTGCAAGCATATCACCGAGAGCAGTAAATCCACAACCTGTGCGTCTACTCGCTGCAGCTGTATCATATACTTTTTTCCAAAGTTCAATTTCTGGCGCTTTTACTTCATCAGGAATATCATCAGAATGTATTTTAGCTAGAATTTTTGAAATATGTTCTAATTCTAAGTCTACAATATTATCTGCTAATCTTTGTTGTTCATAAGCTGTCTCATAAACTCTATCTAAATCAATTTCTGCATTATCTGTAAACGGGTTTTTAACCATAGAAAAGAAATTCATAGCTAGAAGCCTACAGGCATCATATGCTTGCATAAAGATTTCACCACAAGGATTTGTAGTTATACCTTTAAACTGAGGATATACGCTATCTGGGCTATACTCATGGTGTCTATCCACAAACATTTGTCCAGGCTCTGCATTTTCCCAAGCATTTTCTACAATAGCATCATAGATTTCTTTAGCTTTTACTCTTTTAGTATAACCTAATGTTTCTCCATTAGAAATAGCAGGGTATAGTTTATTATATTCTGCTTCTTTGTATGATTCAGGTTCTAAAAGTTCTACCCAATTATCTGCTAAATTAGAAGGAAACCTAAGAATATAATCTTCATCATTTTTAACAGCTTTCATGAAGTCATCTCTCAACATTACTGATATATTTGCACCAGTAACAGCTGTTCTATCTTTCTTTATATTAATGAAATCTAAAACATCAGGATGACGTACATCTATAGTCAACATAAGAGCACCTCTACGGCCACCTTGGGCGACTTCTCTAGTACTATTACTAAACCTGTGCATGAAGCTCGTAGCTCCAGTACTGGTTTTAGCAGCATTACTAACAGCAGTTCCAGCTGGCCTAAGTGTGGATATATCTATACCTACACCACCTCTGCGCTTCATTAGCTGAACAAGCTGTTGGTCTTTGTGTAGAATACCACTATAAGAGTCATGTGGTTGCCCAATAACAAAACAGTTAGATAAACTACCTATCTTACTGGTAACTCCTAACTGTGACATTATAGAACCTTGTGGTATAATAGAAGAAAAATGTTGGAACAATTCAAAAATCTTGTCCTCTGTTAAGTTTTCTCTAGTACTACCGTACTCAGAAAGACTACGCATCTTCATTCTGCTTTCTTCTGTTTGATAGATTCTTT
Source organism: Bacteroidota bacterium (assembly GCA_003485825.1). GTDB lineage: Bacteria > Bacteroidota > Bacteroidia > NS11-12g > UBA9320 > UBA9320. The sequence continues at coordinate 8,993 of DNHN01000101.1, forward strand.
CTATCCTAGCTAATTCTTTAGCCATTCTTCTATGCATATCATCGGGAGTTATTTCTCCCTCATCCATATACTTACTAAGCCAAGCAGAAGCTGCGAGTTCATCTCCGTTAAAATAATCTAGTAGTTCCTTTACCATCTTATTGGTTTATTATTATGTAGTTGTAAAATTTCATTAACACCCTCAAAAGTAGGACAAGCCCATTGGTTCTCCCCAGCAGCTGTTGGGTGCATGTATTGCAAGACGTGATGTTTAGTCAACATCTCATCTGTGATATATGCTTTCGCACTATCCCCCCACATGCAAAAAATAATTCCAGATTTCTCTTGAACTATCTTATCGATTACCTTAGCTGTAAAAGGTCTCCACAATTTTGTATGAGACCTTGCTTTCCTTTTTGGTGTTGTTAATGATGTGTTTAGTAGCAGTACACCTTGTTCTGCCCAGTGCTCTAAATCATAGTTGTGAAACCAGAATTTACACCATTTATGTTCATCATCAAGACCGTCAACACATTCTTCGATTCTACGCATCGATTTGCTGACAGGCTTAATGTCGTTAGGGTCTGCATTAAGGTTAGCATAAGCTAACCCATTAGCAATTCCATTAGTGTAGGGAGCTATCCCAAGGATAACTACTTTTAGCTCTTCCCAAGGGGTAGAGATAAAGGGTTTAAAGATTAAACTCTTATCAGGATAGACAAGTAAGGCACTATACTCTTCATGTACAGTGCCCATTAACTTACCCATTCCTTTGGACTTTAAAACGTCCGATAAAACTTTAGTCCACTGGTTCCCCAGTCTCTCCTCCCAGAACTTTTTTGTTAACCAGGGTTTCATATCTCTCTTTTTTAAGGCGCGTAAATGCGTCACATAGATGTTTCTCCCACTCCACCTCTCTAATTGACGTAAATAATTCGTCTTTTTTAACAGGTTTTGACCATACTTCTTGGCCTCTAGGGATAGACATTTGTAAACGCTTCTCCCAATAAGTATGTAAAGTATCGTCTTTACGGAAAATCTTATCTATAATGTTAGAACTTGCCCCTGGTTTAAGTTTGTACATATCGTTATTCAACATGTAGTTCTTAGAACAAAGGATTTTAGCTCCAAGACTATACTCAGAGTATCTACCTTTTCGAAAAAGAATAAACTCCTCGTGGTATTGTTCAGGAATGGACATAATGTACATACCTATCCTGTCACAACAAATATCCGCAGTCCCTACAAAAGTGTCTAAAGAGGTTACAGAGTCTACAAACTTTTCATAAGTAAGCCCCCGTTTCCTGTCTTGGTAATTGTATACCATAATGACTACATGAGGCCCCTTAACATCGGGCACAACTTCTGCACCTACGTAAGCATTTACAAACCTACCTCTAATTATAGCTGAGTCTATCCCCACTAAAGGGGCTAGAAAGTATGTAGCCTTAGTGATGGGGTTTAAGTCAATGGGTAATGTGATAAGTTTAGACATATTTATATTTAGATTAGTAAGTAAGACTGTTTATAATACTCCATAACATAGTCCCACGAGCCCGCCTCAGTATGGAATTTCAAACGATTAAACGCTTGGGCTATTCCTTCATAACTATAAAGACGACCTTCTGGAATTCCTCCCATTAGACCTATTTTTTGAGAAGCCTCACTGAGTAAATAAGCCATCGGTAATGTTGTTCTATCTCGACTAGCTACTAAGTAGTAAAACTCTACAGTGTAATCACCGTAACCGTTTTCATTAGCCCAGTTACTTTTGAGAAGTGCTTGTATGTAGAACGCTCCTTGAAAGTCGTAGCGGAATTTCCAAAAATTTTTGTCAAAATTCTTAGGTTTATCTGCTGTAGTTTTGATGTCAAAAATCCGTATAACCTTGTTCTTTAGGTCGATAGAGATGCCGTCTAATTCAGCCTTACATTTAATTCCCTCTATTTCAAAAGTAAGAACTATTTTGGGAATATAGATAAAGTTTGTGTCGTTTTTAAAGAAATCTTTAGTCCCGAAACCTAATTGTAAAGTGTCTACACAATACTGCGCTTCTGCGGTCATATCTGCAGTAACTTCGTATTTATCTCTACCTTCATGTAAGGCTCTATAGTAATCACCATATTCCCGAACTTTCTTTAAGAGAGTCTCAGGTTTATATGATTGTCCGTAGTTTGCATCAATAGCAGCCTCAACAATGGCGGTATCTAGAATAACGTCATCTAAATCTCCAGAAAGGTCTTGCTTAAATACATCCTGTATTACGGCATATACTCCCGAATCTGGTTTAGGTTTACTACCTTCAAAAGAGTAGAATTTTTTATCTACATTTTCAGGCTCGGTAAGTAAAGTATCTACCAAACTTCCAAAGTCAAAGAACTCTTTACGTTCGTCAGACCTTGTCTCTATCGCCAGTTTGTACGCTGCTGGGTCTGATAGTATCATTTTTAGTGTCGACTGATTTACTGCGTCTATTTGTCGGTAATTTTCTTCTATCATCTGTTCTTATTTTGTAAACATACGCGGTCGCTGCCGCTGGAGTCATCCTTTGTCGGAGACACTCCATGTACATTTTAGTGTAACTCATTATTGAAAAAGTTGATAGACTAACTTCCTATCATCTAATGTAGCACATTCGATATACTCGTAAGAGCATCCTCGAAGGTAAGCAACATTGTCATCAGGCATTAGCCCGTGGTCGACCATGTGGTCATTGAGTAACTTTATCCAGATTACCATAAGATTATCTATGTCCCAATTTGGAACATATCCTTTCTTGGGTGGAGTCCATTTTAGCCCCTTATCCCTATACCATTTTACTTGTGGCCAATTAATCGGCGCATGCGCTTCAATATGCATCTTAAACGGTTTAGCTGCAAAGCTTTGTTTAAAAGTCTTCGAAGGTATTGCATCTTCTAGGTAATCGTGCAAATCCTTCATTACTTTCTTACGAACCATTGGATGCATTCCCGCATACATTTTTTGGAATCCTATCTTCAATGTTTTATACTTTGAAGTATGGATATGGGTAAGGAATTTTGGTATTTCTATTTCTAAAACTTTCTTCATCTGGCGTTACAAAGTTAAGAAAAAGGGAGACCAAACGGCCTCCCATGTTCCTTAATTTTGGTTACACAACAATAACTCGTTGAGATATAGTTGATTGCATTTTCTCCAAAACCTCTGACATCTCTTTTACAAGTTTAATATCAAGAGAAAAGTGGTGTAATGTCAACTCTGGTTTATCCGTTTCTTCAAATTTGGTAATTAATTCCACCAAATGTTTCGTCGAATAAGCCGCATAATCTACTGAGTAAGTCCCTGGTTCAAATGGGATAACATCTCCTGTGTCATCTTTTTGAACGAGACCGAATGGTAAATATTCGCAACATCTGAACTTAGTGTTATCATATGCTGGGACAGCTACTACATTCATTGGGTTTACCAATACATAAATAGCTACTCCCCCTAACCTTAAGCCATACTTCTTACTCATGACATGTAGTCCTGAGGAACAAGCCGCGTTCGAATCTTCGTCACACTGCTCCCGTGGAATATTAACAGGTTTCCCCATTGTAATACTCATAGTCCCAGTATGGTGGTCCGTATAAACAATTCCGCTAGATACGGCAGCATGGTAGTCAGCACTTGTGAACTTCTCGTACAAGTCACTTAACCCACCAATACGCATGTATTCGGAGGAGATTTCATCAGTTTGTTGATTGTCGAGAAGTTTGAACGTATTGTCCTCCACTTTCTCGTAGACAAAATAATTGAAAACTGATTTCTTCCATTTCTTAATCTTTGCATATTCGTTCATTACGAAAGTTTCCAGATTTCTATCTGACATTTCTCCGCTCTTTACGTCTACACAACGTTGTGCTATAACCATTCCTGAGTCAGTAATAGAGAAATCTCCAGTTGCTAACCATAGAAACAATTCTGTCCGCGCTATTGCGTTGGGATTCAGCATACACCACTGCCAGAAATTTAAGACTGACGCTAATGTGTATCTAGAGTCAGTATTATAGGCAGCCTCTAATACTGCTTCACATACTGCTTTAGGTACTGGTACTGAATAATTACTATAAAAGGGCACTCCATCTTCATCTACAGTAAAGTCATCTGAAACTGCCATAAGACGGGGTCCTCCCAGTTTACGCTCCTCTTCGTCCCATACTACAGACATATGTGTTGCCTTAGCTTCTTCTTGCTTAGCGGCATATTCTTCACGTTTTGCTTTCATCTTTGGATGTATTTCCATCAAGAAATCTTCCGTGTTATAGTCGCCAGTAGTAGAACTAGCCTCGTGGGCTAATTCTACATATCCGTCAAACTCCTCTTCAGTGATGTTGTGAACATGGTGCATCTCACCATCAACGACAAAAGTTGCTGTGCCGTTAACTAATTTACATTTTATCATGTGTATTGTTCTTTTAAGTTTATTAATTTACTTCTAAGTTTTTTATCCTCCATACCAACAAGTGCGTCGTCCATGCCCGTGAAAAACGCTTTCGTTTCAGAAACAATACGGTCGCTAATACGTCTTGCTTTACTATGGTAATCTGCTGGAGAAAGCTGTTCTCTACGAATTTGAGCAGCCTCTACATCTCTCATAACATCAGCAAGTAAATTCTCAGTAAGAGGGTCAAGTTTTTGGTAATATTTCTTTGCAATACTAACCTTAAGTGACTTTAAGTAGTCAATTTTAAGGAAAGTAGGCATATTTGGGTCTAAGTACTCTAATAGGGGGAGTTCCGACATGTATTCCAAAATTCTTTCTACTCTAACTTCAAACTCTTCTAATGTTTTTTCCGCATTATCTTTATAAAGAGAAGCTAATTCTCCCATAAGTGGTTCCCAGTCATAAGGAGCCATAGCTGTACAAGATTCCTGATATATATCTCTAAAGAAACGATAATTCTTTTGGATAGACTCCGAAGCTACGTCTTCAATTCTGCGATATTTTTCCCCAATAAGGTCATATGCGGCTTTAATTTTATCATGATTAGCAACTACGAAATAGATACGATTCAATTTTTTGTATTCTGCTTTCATAAATTCCGAAATTGTGTAAGATTGTGTGAGTTTACTTAGAATCTTAACATTAGCTTGAGCTACATATCCCACAGCTATTCTGTTTTGATTATTCCCCACTGTGTTCCCATAAGAATCTAAGTATCCTATACGTTTTATGTACTTAGCTATAGCCTTTAATTGTGCATCATCTTCTCTAGTACCGTAGATGACTTTACTATTCTTAACTCTGTCTAGATGTAAAGTAGTTCTATTTGTCTTACCGTTATATAAACTATCCTCACTATAGGCACTAAAACTAATCTCCCCCTTAAGCTTTGTGGTTTTATGGGCAGCTCGTATAGCAGCACGTTCAGCTTTTTCATCGTCTATCCATTGTTGAGGTACGACTAATTTATCATAACTCTCTGAATTTTTAATGATATAAGATGTCAAGTGCTTCTGAGCAAGTTTAATAAGTTTTCTCCAATCTTTTTTAGGGATTTGGTCTAACTCAAGTTGCGCTTTCCAAAATTCAAGGCCGCGTATACGTGGAGAAACCATGTAGTTAAACTCATTTTGTTGAAGTTTCTCTGCTAGATATCTGTTCTTAACAGGAATCCATTCAGTGTTTGAAGTAACCCGATAGACTTTAGTTTTAATACGAGCATAATTATCTGCCTCTTTAAAAATGTAGGAGTTACTATGTTTACCTCCCTCATTCTTACGCATAGAACCGTTAGTGTACCCAACTTTTTCTAATGTTAGTAAGTTAGTACTAATAAATCTAGCAGAAGGTCTGAAATTTAAACCCACCTTATCAAAGGGAGCAAAAGTAGGGGCGGTATAGTTAAGAAATGGTTTACTTTTGTAAGTATCATAATAACTACTAGAAACATTAGAATCATCTCTAAGGTCTAAGGTAAATTCTCCGAACTTAATTACAGTCACTTTTGACTTATACGAGTCAACAAAAACTTCGAAATCATCTCCTTTATCTAAAGACAAGTCGTATCGTTCTTGTAATTCCCTCCTAACTGCCTCAATCTTTGCTTTAATCTTAGCTATAGACACTTGGTCATACTCCACATCTTCTCTTGAAGGTGTGGGAATAAGTTCCCCAATCTCAAATTTAAGCCCTATAGGGATAAAAATAGAAGCCATACCTAGGTCTGACCATGATATAGGATAAGCAATGTTACCTAAACAAATATGTACATCATTATATGGAGTATCTCTTGTTCTCCACACAAAGTTTTTACCTGTTACTAATTGGTAATCATTATCTACCCTACACCCTTCAAAATAAACGTTAGGTAAGTAAGCCAATTGCTTTTTACATTCCTCTTGGAATTTACTAAAGTCTGCTGAGTTGTGAATATACCCACGGATACGGGTTCCATTTTTTTTATCAGTAGGCGCTTCAGCAAGTTTCTCTCCCGCTGGAACTCCTGTAGCCTGCTTTGACATCAGCCACTTAGATTCCATACCGTCATACCGTGTTCGTATTTCGAAGCTATCATTGTAGGAAAGGAACGATTTAGCGCCTACTCCGAATCCTCCAATTTGGTTATTAGTTTTATCTTTTGTAGTTGCCAGGTAGTTAAAGTACACTTTATGCAATCTATCAGGACTTAAACCTACCCCAAAATCTTCAAACTCAATGAAGTAGTTTCCGTCGGATTCATCCATACGTACTACAATCGGGTCAGTAGACCCAGCTTCAACCGTCGCATCATAGGCATTCGAAGTATATTCTCTTACAATAGACCCTATTGAATTCTTGTAGAGATTACTCAACAAGTTATACAACTTTTCTAAGTTGTGTGGGTCAATCTGCGATTGTACGGTTTCGAATAAATCCCCCTTTACGAGGTGTTTTTTGGCATCATCTTCAAATTTCATTGTACTAAAATTGTGTTAAGATAGTCCTCTGTGAAAGCTCTACCTTTGATTTTACGCATATCAGATATGTCTTTGACTCTATCGTCCTCATCTTTGATGAAGGTATAGTCTAAGTCAAACTGTGTACTTAGTTTTTCTGTGTTCTTAACTCCAGCATTGTCATAATCATACATAAGAATGACTCGCTTGAATCTTCTTTTGTACTCTCGAACAACTGCGTCATTTAGTGGAATTGTCTCTGCTTGCGGCGCTACTGCGGGATACCCACACTCGAAAATTGTCATTACATCTTTTAAGGATTTCGTAATAACCAATATCGGGCCTGTAGGGGGAAGTTGAGTGTAACCTTGATGAACCTTCCAATCTGCATTGTTTATGAACTTCCCTTCGGAGCGTCCTTTCATAGGTTGATATATCTTGTAACTCACTCTTCCATCTTTTGATTCTCGATAGCAATAAGCTAATCTGTCGCATTTATAGATATTTCTATTAAAGAAAATGTGGGAAACTGGAGCTACATTGTATAACTCTAGTGTTTTCTTGGTGATGCCATAGGCTTGCCAGTACTGTTGGTCTAACTTATTCCATGGTCTTCTTTTTACACTAATCTCCACAAGATTAGTTCTTTTTTCGTAAGCACGTTTTTCTGGTACTACTACCTTGTCTGGTATATTCCCTATT
>DNHN01000178.1 GCA_003485825.1 Bacteroidota bacterium
TGATACCTGGACTCATCGTACTTGCAACATTTAAAGACTTCATATAAACACCTTTTACGGTGCTAGGTTTCATTTTTTCTAGTGTGCCAAGTATTTCACGAGCGTTCTCAGTTAATTTTTCTGCAGTAAAAGACACTCTTCCAATTGATGAATGAATAATACCATATTTATCTACTCTGAATGAAATTTTTCCTCCTTTTACTTCTTTAACAGCTGCTCCTACATTAGGGGTTACTGTTCCAGTCTTAGGGTTAGGCATAAGGCCTCTAGGTCCTAATATTCTACCTATACGTCCTACTTGAGCCATTACGTTAGGCATAGCTATAATTACATCCATATCTAACCAACCATCAGTTATTTTCTTGACATACTCATCAAGTCCAGCATAGTCAGCTCCAGCATCTAGTGCTTCCTGCTCCTTATCTGGAGTACAAAGTACTAGCACCTTTTTTGTCTTACCTGTTCCGTGAGGTAATGTAACTGTTCCTCTGATTGCTTGGTCAGCTTTACGTGGATCGACTCCTAAACGTATATGAAGATCAACAGAAGCATCAAACTTAGTTTGATTTACTTCCTTTACAAGTGCCATAGCATCATGCAGTCCGTAGTGCTTATCTGCATCTACTTTAGCTTCAGCGGCCTTTCTTTTTTTACTTATTGCCATTGTTTTAAATGTTTTAAGGTATTAACGTAAGATATACTTACTCCCTGATATACAATATTATTAATTATTTCTTGATTGCCCGTATTACTTACGCTTCCCAAGGGCCTGGACCATCAACTGTTACACCCATAGATCTAGCCGTACCTGCAATCATACGCATAGCAGATTCGATTTTGAATGCATTTAAATCTTCCATTTTATCTTCTGCAATCAATTTTAATTGATCCCAAGAAATTTTACCGACCTTATCACGGTTAGGTACTGATGAACCCTTCTTAAGTTTGATAGCTTCCATGATCTGAGTAGCAGCTGGAGCAGTTTTGATTACAAACTCAAAAGATTTATCCTTAAACACAGTAATGACTACTGGGCAAACTTGACCTTGCTTCTCTTGGGTACGAGCGTTGAATCTCTTACAGAACTCCATAATATTTAGACCCTTAGCACCAAGTGCTGGTCCTACTGGCGGAGATGGGTTAGCTTGACCACCTCTTACCTGTAATTTGACAAATCCTTCGATTTCCTTTGCCATAATGCTTTTTTCAATGTATATGTTATAAAATATATTTTTACCTTCTCTGTATTATGGAAGCTCCGCTTTGGGAATAATTACAGAATGTATTTTCAAAAGAGCCGCAAAGATATGAAATCTTTACGGCTTTTCATTATTTATTTTTACTTGCTATGCTTGTTTCTCTACTTGCATAAAGTTAAGCTCTACTTCGGTACCTCGACCAAAAATCTTAACTACCACTTTCAGCTTTTTCTTTTCTTCATTAACCTCTTGGATATCTCCAACGAAATCGTTGAATGGTCCGTCGATAATCTTAATAGTCTCTCCTAATAAAAACGGTTCTATCATTGCTTCACTTAGCGCTTGACTTTCATCAACTTTACCAAGCATTCTGTTGGCTTCAGACTGTTGCATTGGTATAGGATGATTTCTACCTAAAAAATGAATGACATTAGGCATGTTAGTAATAGCCGCAATCATCTCACCTCTAAACTTACTTTGAACTGCTTGCACTAAAATATAACCTGGAAGAATATTTCTATCTAGAATAACTTTTTTACCGTTTCTGATTTTATAGACTTTCTCAGATGGAACAAGGACTTGAGTCACAACTTCAGTCCACTTCTGTCGCTGCATCTCAAGCTCTATACGCTCTTTGATTTTTTTTTCTTTACCACTAATTACTCTTAGTGAGAACCATCTTTTTTCTTCTTCCATGACAGGTTATCTTTTGATTATGCTCCTAAATCGTAAATACCTGAAGTGATAGCCTTAGAGATAACGTCCATCACAAATACCAAAAGAGCTATGATAATAGATGCTACGATAACTAACCTAGTTGAACTAAAGAGCTCAGGCCAAGTGGGCCAAGTTACATTATGTATCAACTCGTTGTAGCTTTCTTTGATATATAATAATATGCCGTCCATTGTATTATGGTGTTACTTTCGAAATAAAAGAAGTAATGAAATTCATCTTACTTCTGTGAAATGCTTTTGCTTCATTAAGCAATAGTTGAACAAAATAAATTACACTTAAAGTGCAGGGGCGAAAGGATTCGAACCCTCGACCTTTGGTTTTGGAGACCACTGCTCTACCAACTGAGCTACGCCCCTATTAGAATAACTAAAACTCCAAAACACCTAGCATACTGAAGAAAAAAAGCTAAACTTCTTTGAAAGTGAAAAATTAAGCACCCAATAGGATGCTTAATTTTCACTACAAATATTTATTGTAAAAGTATCTTAAAAACCCCTGTAATAAGGATTATTAACTACTCTTTATTAATCTAGGATTTCAGTAACCTGACCCGCACCTACAGTTCTTCCACCTTCTCTAATCGCAAAACGAAGTCCTTTCTCCATTGCGATAGTATTAAGTAGCATCACTTCCATACCAACATTATCACCAGGCATCACCATTTCAACTCCCTCAGGAAGTTTACAGTCACCCGTTACGTCAGTTGTTCTGAAATAAAACTGAGGTCTATATCCGTTGAAGAATGGAGTATGTCTACCTCCCTCATCCTTAGCTAATACGTATACCTCACACTTAAAGTGTTTGTGTGGAGTAACTGAACTTGGCTTACAGATAATTTGTCCTCTCTTAATATCTTCTTTATTGATACCCCTAAGAAGTAGACCAGCGTTATCACCAGCTTCTCCTCTTTCTAAAATCTTTCTAAACATTTCTACTCCTGTTATAACAGACTGGAGTGGCTTCTCGTCGGCCTTCATCATACCTACGATCTCAACAGGATCTCCAGTATTGATAACTCCCCTTTCAATTCTACCGGTAGCAACCGTACCTCTACCTGTGATAGAGAATACATCCTCGATAGGCATTAAGAAAGGCTTATCCACATCTCTTACTGGTTCAGGAATATCAGCATCTACAGCAGCCATAAGATCTCTAATCTGTTGCTTAGCAGCAGGATCATCTTCAAGTGCTTTAAGTGCAGAACCTGCAATTACAGAAGCGTCATCGCCTCCAAATTCATAGGCATCAAGAAGTTCTCTTACTTCCATCTCGACTAGTTCTAACATCTCTTCATCATCTACAAGGTCAACCTTGTTCATGAATACGACGATCTTTGGTACACCAACCTGACGGCATAAAAGAATGTGCTCTCTAGTCTGGGGCATAGGGCCATCAGTAGCAGCAACAACAAGAATAGCACCGTCCATCTGGGCAGCTCCTGTTACCATATTCTTTACGTAATCGGCGTGACCTGGACAGCCAACGTGAGCGTAATGACGATTTTCTGTTTGATACTCAACGTGTGATGTGTTGATAGTAATACCACGCTCTTTTTCTTCAGGAGCGTTGTCGATTTGGTCAAAACT
>DNHN01000002.1:0-4667 GCA_003485825.1 Bacteroidota bacterium
TGTCCATGGATCAGAACTAAGCTGTTTAATTCCTAAGGACATTTTTCTTTCTTCTCTGTCTAAAGTTAAAACAACTGCTTCAACTTCATCACCAACTTTAACAAAATCTTGAGCTGAACGCAAATGCGTTGACCAAGACATTTCAGAAACGTGAATCAGACCTTCTACGCCTGGCTCAATTTCTACGAATGCACCATAATCTGCCACAGTAACTACTTTACCGCTTACTTTCTCACCTTCTTTAAGCTCTTTCATGCTATCCCAAGGATGAGCAGTAAGCTGCTTCATACCTAGAGAGATGCGTTTCTTTTCGTTATCAAACTCAAGAACGGCAACTTGGATTTTCTGATCAAGTGTTAGCACATCCTCTGGGTGATTGATCCTACCCCAAGAGATGTCTGTGATGTGAAGAAGACCGTCTAGACCACCTAGGTCTACGAATACACCAAATGAGGTCATATTCTTAACAATACCTTCAAGTACTTGTCCTACTTCCATCTTAGAAATCATTTCAGCTTTTTGAGCTTCGATGTCATCCTCGATAAGTGCTTTGTGAGATATTACTACGTTTTTGTACACCTCGTTAATTTTTACTACCTTGAATTCCATAGTTTTACCTACGTACTGGTCGTAATCTCTAACTGGTTTAACGTCTATTTGAGATCCTGGAAGGAAAGCGTCCATACCCATGATGTCTACTACGAGGCCACCTTTAGTTCTAGACTGAATGTAACCTTTGACGATTTCACCTTTCTCCATGATAGCTTGTATTCTTTCCCAAGCACCTTCTGCGATAGCTTTTTTACGAGATAATACTAACTGTCCTAGAGCATTTTCTGTTTCGTCTACGTATACTTCTATTTCATCACCTACCTTCATGTCCGGAGTATCTCTAAACTCTGAAAGAGATACCAGCCCGTCAGATTTGAATCCGATGTCTAGAACTACGTTGTCTTCACTGATGCTCACGACCTTACCCATTACAAGTGTCTTTTCATCTACTTGTTTGATAGTACCCGTGTAAATGGCCTTCATCTCATCATTCTGAGAATCGTCATATGCACCAAAACCAGCTTTGTCTTGTGTCCAGTCAAAAGCGTCTGGATTGTGTACTGGTGTTTCAGAAACAGTTTTTGTTGGTTCAGCAGATTCAGTAGCTTCTGCTTGAGCGTCGTTTGTTGCATTCACCGCGGCATCCTTGGCCTCAGTTGCATCATTCAAGATTGGATCTTGATTTTCGTTTGTTGTGTTATTCAATATTTCATGTCCTCCTTTGCGAAAAAATGACCGCAAAAGTACCATTTTATTTGAAAATAATGCATCGTTGCTAATAAAATATGGCCTTAACGAACTTAATTCGTCGGTTTCTGTTTCTGAGTTGTGCTTAAAATAGCTTTTTCACCCGTATATAAATATGACTTGCCGGCTGGTCATCGGTTTCCTATGGATAAATATGACCTGCTTCCAGAGCAATTATTGTATGAAGGAAGCATCACTCAAGATAATTTTTTTAACCCTAATCAGCTCTCAGATGAGCAGATATTGCTTACACATACTCCTGAGTATCTTCACAAGTTAAATAATAATATACTAGACCGTAAAGAGCAGCGTGCAATTGGTTTTCCGATAAGACCTGAACTGATTACTAGGGGGAAACATATAGCGAACGGTACCCTTCAGTGCGCCCACTATGCTATGGAGTATGGAGTGGCTATGAATATAGCTGGAGGTACACATCATGCCTACGCAGATAGGGGGGAGGGGTTTTGTATTTTCAATGATTTTGCAATTACAGCCAATGTTCTTCTCACCGAGAAAAGGGTGAAACAGATTCTGATAGTAGACTTAGACGTGCACCAAGGTAATGGTACTGCAAAGATTTTTGAGAATGATCCACGTGTATTTACCTTTAGTATGCACGGGGCAAAAAACTATCCGCTGCGCAAAGAAAGAAGTGACTTAGATATAGGTGTAGATGATGGAATAGTAGATGCCGATTACCTAGCTTTATTGAAATCTCATTTACCAAGACTACTGGAAAAAGTACAACCGGATCTCATACTCTATCTCGCGGGCGTAGACATACTAAGTACAGATAAATTAGGAAGGCTCGGTGTGACCCGTGAGGGCTGCAAGCGGCGAGACCAGTTTGTGTTTAGTGAAGCTAAAAAAAACAATATACCTGTAGCGGTAAGTATGGGCGGAGGCTACTCTGAGCAGATAAGGGATATCATAGAGGCACATGCCAACACCTTTAGAGTAGCTCAGGAAATGTATTTTTAGCCTCTGCGTCTTTCGAGCAGAACCATCATCATAAGTCCGATCATGACACGCTCGTCATCGTCATTATCTATGTCGGTCAGTTTTGTGATTTCAAATTTTCTACCAAAAAAAGAAGATTGCTTTTTTAGTCGTACTACTTTCTCACCGTCAAGATTCATCACTGCGTAGGAGGGGTGGAAGAAGTAGCCTGTCAATAAACCTAGGACAGGAATTTCTCCCAATAGGTTATCCCATACCTTTACCCAGCCATTTTCTTCTTCTATGACAAACTGTTCTTTCTGGTGTTGGTCAATGAGTAAGTATTTTGCTTTCCACAGTGATCTCCATCCTTTTCGAGCTATCTTGCCCAGTTCTGTTCCATCTGCATGAGTTATGCTGTAGGCCGCAGAAAAATCAATCCATCTATCCGCTTTTATTTTATACAGTAATTCTGTTTTGGTCTCATCACTGAATATACTAATGTCTTCTTTGAGCTTAAAGAGTTTTTGCTTTACAAAAGCTGCAGTGTGTCCTTCAGAATCTGTAGCTTTAAAATCATTGGCTAAGGTACCTATATTAAAGGTGAGTTGAATTGGAAATTTTAAGTCTCTCATTTTGTAGGCGTAATGATAGTGATTTTTGCTAAATGTTTCAGTCCATATTAAAAAAAAGAAGAGCTGCACTTCTGCAGCCGTTCCCTTCTAACGTGTAATTAATCAAGCGTAAAAGTGGTTATTCACCGAACAGTTCTTCAGTATCTATAGATTTTGCTTCGAAGTGCAGCAAGTAAATGGCACTAGCGAGAGCGGTAGTAATGAATAAAGATTCATCAATAGGCTGAGTAGTGTATAATGCCATAATAATATTTATTCCTATTATGGTTAAGCACACTGGCCTTGTGATTCTATCTGTTAGTGATTTTATTTTTTTCATACTGTACTAGTTTGTTAGTTTATTGTCCTTGTCCGAGAGAGTATACTCTTTTGCCATCAAATGCATACAAGTTTTCTGTCTTGACAATATCTAACCCTTGGTTTTCTGCATTCTGTAAGAGTTGGATGATTTCTTCTTTGCTAAAAGTATCTCCAGTTGCAGGTTGAAATCTACATCTCCAATGATCCGTGCAGAACGTTTCTTTGAATCCATTTGGCCATACTTTAATCCCTCTGTTAGTAATCATAACGAGTTCGGTATTTTTGGTCTCAATCCCTTTAAGTTTCTCTGCTATTTCATTCGGATTAGTGCCATTCCAATGGGCGAAGAGATCTACACCTTGTAGTTCTTTTAGAGAAGGAGCTTTCTTCTGGTATGTTGGCAGTTTCAGTGCCGCTCTGTTTCCGTATTGGATAGGTTCAAAGGAAGAAGGTTTGTTACTTAAGTTAGCTATCACAGCAGCAGCAAACTCTTGGGTACCTACTTTTTGTTTACTGGTTTTCTCGTCATATATGTCTGCAGTGTGTATTCCTTGCTCGATGGTAGTGAGCCAAGCGTTGTGTATTTTTTCCGCTACTAGGGATTGACCGATATGATTTAGCATCATGAGTGACCCGTGCATGAGCGCAGAAGGATTGGCGATATTCTTTCCTGCTATGTCTGGAGCACTGCCGTGTATGGCCTCGAACATTGCGCATTCCTCACCGATGTTACTCGAGCCCGCTAAACCTACAGAGCCAGTAATTTGTGCGGCTATGTCTGAAATGACATCACCGTATAGATTAGGCATTACTACTACTTCAAAATGTTCTGGAGTGTCTGCTACCTTAGCTGCACCTATGTCTACAATCCAATGTTCGTTTTCTATCTCAGGGTACTCCGCTGCTATCTCCTCAAATACTTGGTGAAACAAGCCATCGGTTTGTTTCATAATATTGTCTTTTGTAAAACAAGTTACTTTCTTGCGATTGTACTGCTTCGCATACTCAAATGCGTATCGGATTATTTTTTCACAACCGGGTCTGCTGATGAGCTTTAGGCACTGCACTACCTCGTCTGTTTGCTGATGTTCGATGCCAGCGTATAGGTCTTCTTCGTTTTCCCGTACGATGACCATATCTACTACGGGGTGTTTGGTTTTTACAAAAGGATGGTAACTTTTGCAAGGACGTACGTTAGCGTAGAGTCCTAAAAACTTACGCGTACTTACATTTAAACTCTTGTATCCTCCTCCTTGTGGTGTGGTGATAGGTGCTTTTAGAAATATTTTATTGGTTCTGATTTTATCCCAGGCGTCGGGAGAGATTCCGGTAGTATTACCAGATAAATACACTTTTTCACCTATTTCTATCTCGTCTATATCTAATTGCGCTCCAGCAGCTTGCAAAATGCTTAGCGTTGCGTCCATAATTTCCGGTCCAACACCGTCTCCTTTTGCTACTGTAATCTTGGTCATTCTCTTTGAGTTATTT
>DNHN01000002.1:4693-12160 GCA_003485825.1 Bacteroidota bacterium
TTATTGGGGTGCACGGCATTGCCAAAATTTGTAAAAATTATAGCACCTTTGACGCCAATGGATTGGATATATATCTTGAATTTAGCTGGAGTTTTTGTATTTGCTATCAGCGGCACACTTACAGCCATAGATAGTGATTTTGATGTGGTGGGAGCAATTATCATTGGATTTATAACAGCTCTAGGAGGAGGCACACTTAGAGATATACTCATAGGTGAGACACCGGTGTGGTGGATGCAGGACGCCTTATCGCTATATGCAATAGTAGCGGCAGTCCTCTGCTCTTATTTGTTCAAAAAATCTATTTTAAAGCTCCGAAAAGGGATGTTTATTTTTGATACCATCGGTCTAGGGCTATTCACCATATTGGGTTTGCAAAAGACATTGGAACTTGGTCTTAGTCCACTGATTGCCGTAATCATGGGTGTAGTTTCTGCTGTATTTGGCGGGGTCATACGTGACGTGCTGAGTAATATAGTACCGCTTATTTTCAGAACGGAAATTTATGCAAGTGCTTGTGTTGCTGGAGCATTGGTATTCCTTGTTTTAGATGGCTTACGATTGCCCTTAGAACTCAGTATGGTGGTTTCTATGATCGTAGTATTTCTAATCCGCTATTTTGCCGTGAGGCGGAAGTGGGCGCTAAAGTTTTGAAATAGTGGTTTAATAATTATTCTATGAATTATTATTGCACTGTGATTTTTGCTACTTGAGCTCTCAGATTAAGCGGTACTTTCAGATGAATAAAAAGGACGTTAAAATACATATTATTGGAGCCGGTATCAGCGGGCTTATCGCCGCCAGAGTATTGGAAGATAATGGTTTTAGTCCTACTGTCATTGAAGCTACGGACCGCGTCGGAGGGAGAATAAAAACAGATAACTTAAATACGTTTCAGTTGGACCATGGCTTTCAAGTATTACTAACGGCGTACCCGGCTGCTCAAAAGTATCTTGATTTTGAATCCTTGGAGTTACAGAAATTCCTTCCTGGAGCTTCTATTTTTAAGGATCAACAGCAAAAAGTAATTGGTGACCCACTGCGTGATGTACCTTTGCTTTTTCCCACGATATTTTCTGGAATAGGAAGTATTTCAGATAAGCTGAGAATACTGAAGTTGAATAATTACTTAAAGAAAAAAAGCTTAGCGGCTATCTTTTCGGAGGACGAACAATCTACGCTTTCTTATTTGAAGGAGTATGGTTTTTCCAGAGGTATGATTGCTGACTTTTTTATGCCTTTTTTTAGTGGCATTTTTCTAGAGACAGAGTTGGAAACATCCAGCAGAATGTTTGAGTTTATTTATAAAATGTTTGGGGAGGGAGATGCAGCCATACCAAAAGCTGGAATAGAAGCTATACCTAGACAATTGCTTCAAAATCTTAACAAAACGATATTCAAGTATGATACTAAAGTAGCGTCTATTAAAGAAGGGGAAATTACTTTAGAAGACGGTACGCACTTAGCAAGCGATTTTACCATAGTGGCTACAGAAGCGAGTAGTTTGGTTCCTAACTTAAGAAGTCAAGCGACCGAATGGAAGTCTTGTCATACCTTATATTTTGAAACAGATGAGCGCGTAATCAAGGGTAAACTTATCGGATTGATTGGTGCAGAAACAGCACTCATCAATAACATTTTCTACCCTACTTGTATTGAAACCACTTCACAACCGCGCAAAGAATTGCTTTCGGTTACGGTAATAGACCGTCAAAACCTATCTGATGAGATGCTCATCGAAACGGTAAAGCAGGACTTGTTAACCTATTGTGGTATTGGGTCATGTGAGTTTGTAAAGCAGTACACCATACCTATGGCATTGCCCAAATTAGGAAATGTAAAGTATGAGATGCTGCCTTCGGAGACACGGTTGACGTCTACCATATTTCTAGCGGGTGACACACAACTAAATGGTTCATTAAATGCGGCTATGATCTCTGGTGAAAGAGCAGCGTTAGGTGTCTTAGAAGCAATATCTGCTTTAGATACTTAGGATTCTTTTGGGTGCGGTATCTCATCCGCGAATGAGTTAGTATAGTTGGCAACGGCAGCGGCTATTCTTCTTTATTCATCAATTTCTCTGCAATAGCCTGGGCATCTATGCTGTACTTGTCGTCACCTTGTGATTTGTACTCACCAAATTTATCGATATAAAACTTCACGGTTTTCTCTATCACTTCAGTATAGCCACCATAGGATGTCAAAGCATCTTTTATTTCATTCTGATAGGTATCCTTATCTAGTTTTCCTGCTACCACTAGGTCCAAACGATTTTTTATGTGTCTCGCTTTGTCCTTGTAGGTCTGGTTAGTGGACTTATACGCCATCAAAAAAAGCGAAAGTGCTTTCGCTTCTGGTGTTGGTTTTTCTCTATTTTCTTCCATGGTAGATTGGTGCTTCTATATCGGCTCGCAATATACGCTGAATAGTCCGTTGCTTAGACGGAGATTATAGCACATACTTTTCAAATATGTCATCAAGTTCTTGTTGTGGATCATGGCACAGACCTGGATGTGTTTTGGAACTCTGAATAATAGTACTTCTGCTAGATGTGAGCTGTCGAAATCTATCCAGCAGGTCCATTGTTCCGATAGAGCCACCAGCGGGTACTCCTTGGCAAATAAGTTTCCTTGCATCCAGATATTCGTTCAAGTGATCCAGATCTATTTTTGGGTGCAAATGCGTTGAATTTTTTATTCGGGTGTTTCTTTTTCTTTTGGTGTAGCGTTACAGGTGGTGATTGCTACGGTAGCTGCTAGTGCTAGGGTTGCTAGTCTTGACTTTGGCATGTAAATTTAGGTTTATTTTTCTTTCTTTAACTTTTTTCCATTGCTGCAAAAAGTTAACGAAAAAGCTAGTCAGAACTATGCTTCCACGCTCTTTGCTTAAGTTTAACAAAATTGCCGCAATCGATGCAAGCACTCTTGCTGATTTTGTAGTAACTTAATCATTCACTCCAGTGCTTAGCCCGCAGTTCTGACCGGCCAGCAAAGACGGACAAGATATATCTCAGGTTATTAGAAGATAAAAAGTTTAGGTACAAGTACCACACGCATAGTGCGGTGAAGAGCAAAGGCAAAACATTTCACTACATTCATGCCTTAACTTGGATGGAATTCTCCGACGATGAGGTTCGTATAGTCCGACAGCGATAATTCCGGAGTTTTCATTTTCGTAAATTTCCCTAACATTGCCCCTATGCATAAAAAATTCATTGTCATCGCATTTTTAATTAGCATTTCTATAAGTACTATGGCCCTAGATTATACCGTAAGTTTTGATAAAGTAAAGTCTCATTACGTAACTGTAGACCTAACCTTTGATGCTACAGGTAAAGATTTTGTAGACTTTAAAGTACCTGTATGGACACCAGGATCCTATAAGGTGCGTGAGTTTAGTAATGCCTTCGAAAATGTAACGGCAGGAGATAAAGAGGTGAAGCGTATCAACAAAAACACTTGGAGTATTGCGACCAGCGGAGCTTCCGAGGTGAAACTTAGCTATGACGTATATTCCTTTACGGTCAGCGTTCGCCAAAGCTATGCAGATGAAAATTACGCATTCCTACACGGAGTATCTGCTTTTGGCTACCTAGAAGGATACGAAAAAGAGCAAATAACACTAAGTATAGTGCCGTATGCTGGATGGAACAATGTAGAAGTAGCACTGCCGCAGACCAAAGCAGCGGGCTACGTATTTACCTGCGATAACTATGATTTGCTTGCAGACTCGCCTATCGCTTTAGGCAACTTTGATAAGACCAGTTACGTCAGTGGCAAAGTGCCCCATACTGTAGTGATGATAGGAGAGGGAAATTATGACCTAGAGACGATACGAGAGGATTTTAAAAAAATAAGCGATAGCCAAATAGCGATGATGGGTGACCATCCAAGCGACCGATATACGCATTTTGTATACAATGTAGGAAATGGTGGCGGAGGTCTAGAGCATCTCAATAGCCAGACCAGTATGATGTACCGCTGGGGATATACCAGTAAAGGCAGGTATAGAAACTTCCTAGGACTGATAGCTCATGAGTATTTTCACCTGTGGAATGTAAAGCGTGTGCGCCCTATACAGCTCGGACCTTTCGACTACGACAAGGAAGTGTATACCGATATGCTTTGGATAGCAGAGGGAATCACCAGCTACTATGATGACAAGACACTGCATCGCATTGGCCTGTATGATGATGAGGAGTATCTTGGTATACTCGCTAGCCAGATCAATAGGCTGGAAAATAGCCCTGGGAAAGACATTATGAGTTTGGCACATAGCAGTATGCTGGCTTGGGTAAAAGCG
The DNA here is from genome assembly GCA_003485825.1 of Bacteroidota bacterium. Taxonomy (GTDB): domain Bacteria; phylum Bacteroidota; class Bacteroidia; order NS11-12g; family UBA9320; genus UBA9320. The sequence goes on from DNHN01000002.1 coordinate 8,996, forward strand.
TATCTCCCCACAGAGGAGAGTATGAATACCACGGTGAGTTACTACAATAAAGGGATGATAGCTGCAGCTATGCTTGATTTAGAAATACGTGCCAATGGTAAAAAATCGTTGGACGATGTGATGACTACTCTATACACTGATTTTTATAAAAAGAAGGGGAGAGGATTTACCCATGAAGAGTTTATAGCGGTATGCACTGAGTTAGCAGGGAAGAATATGAAGCCATTTTTTGAGGATGTTATCTTTAGTACTAAGCCATTGGATTATGAGACTATCTTTAGTCAGTATGGCATTAGCATTACGGATAAAAATGCAGATAAAACTACCCCTTGGAGTGGTGTGGTCAGCAGTCATAGCAATGGCAAGACTACGATAACGAATATCTATAGCAAAAGCCCTGCAGTAAATGCAGGCTTAAGTGTAAATGATGAGATAATCGCAATCAACGGATGGAGAGTGGATGACAAGCTAGAAAATCATGACAGTAAGTATGGCGTGAATGACGGTGTGGAAATAACCTATTCAAGAGATGGTAAGCTATTTACCACTACGCTTACGTATGCTAAAAGCACTCAGGTGGCCTTTGAGTTAAAAAAATCAGAAACAGAGAATGAGCTCAGGAAGGCTTGGTTGGGAGAATAACCCATAGCTTAGTTGGTGTTAAACTGCTCAAACCACTCAAACCTATCGCGAAGAATGGTGTCTTTTTCTGCTTTGAGATAATTTAGAAATGCAGTTTGTGCTGTGCCCAGTTTTTTGTCTTTGAGCCAAATAAGGTGCCAGTTTGTAGTAACGGGAAGTCCCTCTACAGGCATAATTTGTACATCCCCGTTTTGCAAAGCGTTTCGGAGTCCTATGAGTGGCATGATGCTATAACCTAATCCAGCAATGACTGCTTGTTTTACGGCTTCATTGGAGGTGAGCTGGAGTTGTTTAGAAATGTTGACTTTCTTGTCTTTGAGTACGTTCTCCATTATTTGTCGAGTGGCAGACCCCTTTTCCCTGAAAATAAAGGTGTGGCTACTGCCCAGTTCATTGTTAAGCTCGGTTATTACAGGCGCAGACTTACTTCCTATAAGGTGTAGCTTATTGGGAATGAGTTGTATGTTGTGTATGCGGATATTGTCAGGTAGGGTAGAGACCATGGCAAAGTCTATCTCATTTTTTTCTAAGCTTTCGAGTACGGATTGTTTATTCGTTACATCCATTTTAAGATCTACACCTGGATGAATTCTGAGAAAGTCAGAGAGTAAGTATGGCATCACATATTTTGCAGTAGAGACTACCGATATCTTCAGTGTACCCCACAGCTCACCTTTGTGCTCTTTGGATTTGTTTTTTAATTGCTGAGCTTCCTGCATAGTAGTGCGGCATACGGCGGCTATCTCGAGTCCAAAATCTGTGAGATGTAGCTTTCTTCCGATTACTTCGTAGAGTGGATTGTCAAAAAAATCCTGAAATTTCTTAAGCTGAACACTTACTGCTGGTTGTGAGATATGAAGAACTTCGGCTGCTTTTGTAATGCTTCGAGTTTCAGATATGGTACTAAATATTCGGAGTTGCTGAAATGTATAATCCATAATTATTAATTATGTCAAACATAAGATATATATATAATAAAAATCCATTCGTTGCTCGTTTGTTTGTAGTAACATAAAAATAAACACCATGAAACATTCGAAAGACACCTTCTCTGAACTAGTAAACAAGCTTAAGTCTGTAGAGCAAATTAGATTTATAGATGGCACCTTTAATACAAAGGATGCATCGGAGATTCTTCTTGCCGTCTTGGGCGACAAGATTAAGTTTCATTCATCTTTACTACTAAGTAACATCGAGCGTTTTGGTGTAGATACAAGCAAAAGTGAACAGCGTGTAAAAGAGCTGAGAGCAGAAAGGGAGCGTATAATAGAACTGATGCAGAAAGCCAAGGAGTCTAATAATTTAATAAAAATTAATAGCACTATAAACATCGAGCTAATCAGCAAATAGTGGCTATAGTAGCTCTTGTAAGTATTTTTTTTGTAAAAATCACAAAAGGGTACAAGTCCTGTTTAAAGCTGCAGCCTTTATTCTAGTTAAAAGCTGCTTGTTATCTATTGTCGGAGTTTCGTTGATTAACTTTTGATAACTATTTACCTTCAAGGGATAGCTATTCAGAAGCATCTAAACTACATTTGCCCAAACCTACAAGAACGTGTCAGTAATCAAATCTCAAAAAGCATATTTAGTACTTCAAGACGGAACTGTTTTCGAAGGAAATGCCATAGGCAAAATCGGAACTACAACAGGTGAAATTGCCTTCAACACTGGGATGACCGGTTATCAAGAGGTGTTTACCGATCCGTCTTACTTCGGACAGATAGTAGTGATGACTATGGATCACATAGGGAACTACGGTGCTGCGAGCAAGGATGCAGAGTCAGATTCCATTAAAATATCTGGATTAGTTTGTAAAAACTACTCACCTATGCACAGCCGTACCATGGCAGATAGTAGTCTGAATGATTATTTTATAGAACATGGATTTACAGGTATTAGCGATGTGGATACTCGTCAGATAGTAAAGCACATTCGTGACGCTGGAGCTATGAATGCCATCATCAGTTCAGAAATACTGGATGTAGAAGAGTTGAAGCGAATGCTAAACAAGGTTCCAAGTATGGAAGGGTTAGAGCTTAGTTCTAAAGTTTGGAGTACTGAAACGTATGAGGTAAATGAAGGAGGATCAAAGAAAGTAGCGTTACTGGATTTGGGTTCTAAGAAAAATATTATTGAATGTCTGACAGAAAGAGGTTGTCACGTGAAAGTATTTCCCGGAGATACAAGCTATGCAGATATGAAAGCTTGGAATCCAGATGGATTTATGATCAGTAATGGTCCCGGTGATCCTGCGGCAATGCCATATGCTGTAAAGACCTTACAAGAAATCCTAGAGGCCAATGATAAGATTTTTGGTATCTGTCTAGGTAGCCAGATACTGGCTCAGGCTGTAGGGATGAAAACCTTCAAACTTCAAAAAGGACACCGAGGTCAGAACCATCCAGTACAGAATCTACTTACTGGTAAAAGTGAAATGACCTCACAGAACCATGGTTTTGCGATAGACCCTGAGAGTAATAACGGAAATGCTGAGATTACACATATTAATCTAAATGATAATAC
>DNHN01000222.1 GCA_003485825.1 Bacteroidota bacterium
GGGTTTTCCATTCCTCCAAAAGGAAAACTTGGCGGAAGAATAACTACATCATACTGCCCCCACGCATAGGGTCCGTAGAGTGCTTCAGCACTATCTATCATACTCTGCATACTTTCCAATTCATACACTGCCTTATCTAGCATTTGAGGTTCAGCAAATACCCCTGAGTTCCTTCCCATACGCTGATACTCTAAATCGCCAACCGTGAGGGCGAGCAGATAAGAACTTATTGGCTGATCCATTTTAAACGTATATACTCCATCTGCACTTTTTGTAGTTCCGTTCTCTGCACTCATCAGTGCGATTAAATTTGAGTCCGTTTTTATTTTAGCATCATACGTGAATTTTACTCCAGGTCCATCTTGGCATGGCACCCACGTGCGAGCAAGAATGGCCTGAGACTGGCTGAATAAGAAGGGATGTTCTTTACCCAGTGTTTGTTCTGGGGAAAGCCACTGCAATGCTTTTGCATCTGGACTGGTAGCATATGAAATCTTTACCCATTTCGTAGTAGGCTCTATGACAATACTAAGAGCTTGTCCCAAAATATCACTCTCCTTTCCTAACGAATAGGTAGTTGATTCCCCATTATCAAGAATTATCTCCTCAATTTCTAAGTTTCCCACATCCAAAACAAGCACCTCAGACTGCGTTAAATTATCGAATTCTAGTCGTGCACTTCCACTAAGCACTTTTCTGTCAAAATCGGTAACAAGGTCAAGCGAGAGATGCTTTACTCTGACTTCATTAAAATTGGCAAACGAATGGTCATCTTTTTGTAATTTTAAAAAATCGCTAGAATCCTTGTCTTTAGGACTCCCGCATCCCGAAACTGCTACTACCATGACCCACATGATCATCCACAACTCTTTTCTCATCCTTTCTTATTTGTTTGCCTACAAAGTAAGCCATTACGGCTTAACGACGTATAATCAATTGTCACAATTTATTAATCCACAATTGCTCAACTTGTTTGAAATAAAAAATAGAGTATTTTCGTTGACCTAAAAAATATAGCATAACATATGGTTATATTTAGATAGGCTTACAAGAAATGAAACATATAATTCTTACACTACTATTTTTTAGTGCGGTTGGCATCACTGCCAATGCACAGTCTTGGGACGATCAGTCTTGGGACGACTCTGGTGATGGATGGGGTGATGACTCAGACCAAAGCACAGACGACCAAGGAGATTATAACTACGACCAAGGTTCTGGCAGCACCGCTAGTGACTTCACAGATTCCTCTAGCGGAGATGATAGTTGGGGAGATGACGGTGGCTGGGGAGACGACGGCGGATTTGACTACGGGTCAGGTGGAGACGGTTATGTCCGTTCTGCTAGACCTACTACAGAGCATAAGCCATATGAGCGCTTTACCGGAATGCCATATGATAGTGCTTCACAGTTAGTGACTTACGTAGAAATAGTAGAGGTAATAGTACCGGATAGGTTTTTAGATCTAGGTGGAGAAGATTACTCTATTTCTGACTCGTTATATGCGCGTGCTATTAGCTGGATGCAAACTCAGTTTGGAAAAAGAGAAGCCAAGCAAATGATAGATAGAGCTGGTGTAGCCACTTCAGGAAAAGAAGGGCAAACAATAAAAGCCTACGTAACTATGCCACTAGTGGTGCAGCTCAATAAGTATCAGACTGTAGAAGCAGGAACTATAGAGTTCGACATGGAGTTACGCTTCAAAGATGAAAGGTACAGATACAAGTTTGAGAATTTCATACACGTTCAAAAAAGCTCAGCAGGAGACAAAACTCCAGATGAGACGTATATGGAGTATTACTTGACCGCTAAAAGGAATATTAGAAACAACGATAAAATACTTATCGCCTGTAATAACCAAATGAACAAATTAATAGACGGTCTGAAAGCTACGTGCGAAGCGACTCCGTTTATCGATGATGATGACTGGTAATACGAAGCATCACTAAAAATGCTAAAATCCCTTGCGTATACGTAAGGGATTTTTTTATATAAATAGATTTAAACACCCTGCTACTCGCTACATATAAACTAAACCCATAGACTATCAATGACAAGCAATACACAAGAATGGTTAGACGCAATTAAACATCTACGACTGCATTTTTCCTTGCTGTTACTGCCGGTGTATCTGTTCGCATTGTCACAGGTTCAGGTAGTAAACGCAACCAATGCTATCATCACCTTTGTAATTTTACACATACTCGTATACCCTGCAAGCAACATATTTAACAGCTATTATGATAAGGATTTAGGCAGCGTAGGAGGACTCAAAAATCCACCACCATCGAATAGAAAAATGTTATGGCTCGCTAATATTCTTGATCTTCTGGCTTTATTACTCGCCCTTTTTATCAGCAATACAATTGCCTCTACATTAGCATTTCCTATATTTGTATTGGTCTACATAGTAGCTTCACGTCTTTATAGTTATAGACCTATACGATTAAAAGCCTACCCTTTTATCGGGTTCCTTGTTACCCTTTGTTTCCAAGGGGCGTTTACCTTTCACTTAGCTTTCAAGGGTTGTTACGACAGCTTCAGCAGCTGGCCACCCAATGCAATGGTATTTCCAAGTAACACATACATTTTTGCGCTCTTGGCATCCTCTTTCCAAATAGGAGCCATCTACCCCCTTACCCAAATCTACCAACACGAAAGCGATCTGGCAGACGGGGTTACCACGTTAAGCTATAAACTCGGATACAGAGGTACATTCATATTCGCTGGTGCTATGTTTGGTATCGCTACATTCTTCTACTACCTGCACTTTAAGGAAACCGACATTAATTCGTTTTACCTATTTACCACAGTTCAAGTCCCAATCATTGTCTATTTCATATATTGGGCAAGGAAAGTGTGGCACAACACTCAGTATGCCGACTATAAACATACCATGTATATGAACGTGATTGCTGCAGTGATTTTAAATCTATTCTTCCTTTACTTGGTTATAACATGATACATTGAGTTACATCGTAGACATAGGAACCGCCGTACCCAAACACTCACTTTCACAAGATGAATTTTACGCTATCTATTCCTCCATGACTGAGGATACAGACATACAGCGTAAAATCAAATTTCTAACTTCGAGAAGTGCCATAAATAAGCGGAACTGTGTAGAGCCAGATATCAAAAAGCTCGTAGCTATGCCCCTAGAACAAAAGCTAGCCGTCTATCACTCATCTGCGCTGGAACTCGCTATAGAGGCCATAGAAAACAACACCGCATTTAAAGCGAATAAAGATACTATCACCGATATTATTTTCATCAGCTGTACCGGTATGCAAGCTCCAGGAGTAGAGATCGACCTTATTAACCACTTTAACCTCAATACGAACATCAGACGCTACAACGTGAATTTCATGGGCTGCTATGCAGCACTGACGGGACTGCGTATGGCCAATGATATTTGCAACACCCCAAATAGAACAGTCTTGATGGTCTCAGTGGAGCTCTGCACGCTTCACTTTCAGCATAAATTTATAGACGACTACTTACTGTCTAACTCCATTTTCGCAGATGGAGCAGCTTCCGTCCTACTCTCATCTGTCCATAAAGGTGCCAAACTCCAGCTTGAAGATTTTGAGTCTCGGCTAATACCTAATTCTAAAGATGAAATGAGTTGGAAAATATCTCCAGACGGTTTCTTAATGACGCTGTCTAGTGATGTTCCAAAGAGCATTAAAGCCTCGCTTGAGGAACAACACCTGTTTGGCAGAGAGCCGAATACCACCGGGTGGGCAATACACCCAGGAGGAAAGCAAATCGTAGACGGCATAAAATCCAGTTTGCACCTAGATGAATCGGAAGTATTGGCCTCTAGAAAAGTACTCTTGGAAAATGGAAACATGTCCTCCGCCACGATACTCTTCGTACTCAAAGAGATGCTCACCAACAGACCCTCTGATAAAAAGGAATTTATCGCCTGTGCTTTTGGTCCAGGACTTACCTTGGAGTCAGCACTTATATCCTATGTTTAAGCTTCGCTCCCATACCAAGGAACTACTAGACGGAAAAGTAGCTGATAAAGACCTGATTCTTAACTTAAAAGAACTCCATTCAATCAACACATTACTAGGAGGTTACACTATATCCATAAATGCTATAAAGAAAATAAATCTTCAAAACCAAAATATAGTAGACATGGGCTCCGGAGGAGGAGATATGCTACACGAGATATACAAATACACGCAAAAGAAGAATGTATCATGTAACCTATACGGAGTAGACCTAAAAGAAGTCTGTACCGCATATGCCTCGGCTCGTTTACCGAAACAACTATCCTTCATAACGGATGATTACAGAAATGTCAATAATCATATCAACCACATAGACATTCTGCATGCGTGTCTATTTACCCATCACCTCAGTGACGACGAGATTATACAACTTGTCCGCTTCGCTATAGAAAATAAAAGTATTCTAGTAATCAACGACTTGGAAAGAAGTGCATTGGCCTATTATTTAATTAAAGGCTTGACACAAGTCTTCTCCAAATCACATCTGGTTAAAAACGACGCGCCTCTTAGCGTTCTGCGGGGATTTAAGAAAAAGGAATGGATAACGCTGCTGAACAAAGCCGGAGCACGTGATTATTCAGTAAAGTGGAAATGGGCATTTCGCCATCAGATTATAGTCCATGGATAAGTATGATGTAGGCATAATAGGTGCAGGAATAGCAGGCAGTTGTTTGGCTATCTTATTAGCAGATGCAGGTAAAAAAGTAGTAGTCTTCGAAAAAGAGGATTTCCCCAGTCACAAAGTATGCGGAGAGTTTATTTCCTTAGAGTCGTATGCCTTTTTTAAATCACTAGGTCTTCC
>DNHN01000103.1 GCA_003485825.1 Bacteroidota bacterium
TGCATCGGTGGTAATGGCTCTTATGCCGGCGCTAACGTATTAAACGAGGAGTTTGGAATACCTTGTGTAGGGCTTCCTGGAACGATAGATAACGACTTGTATGGTACAGACTATACGATAGGATATGATACGGCCATAAACACCGCACTAGACTCTATAGATAGGATACGCGACACAGCGCACAGTCATGAGCGGGTATTTATTGTAGAAGTAATGGGTAGAGATAGTGGATTTATAGCTTTAGACGTTGCCATAGCAGGAGGAGCTGAGGGCGCTCTTATACCTGAAGATCAGGGAGACTGGGATAAGGTATTAAAGCACTTCAATAGACCTGGTAAAAGGAAAAAGTCATTTAGTATTATCATAGTAGCAGAAGGAGATGAACAAGGTGGAGCATTGGTACTTGAGAAGAAGTTGACAGAACTCTATCCAGATTTAAAAATTAGAAGTACTATTCTGGGACATGTACAGCGAGGCGGTAGTCCAAGTGCCAGGGATAGAATACTGGCATCTAGGTTGGGCTCTGAGGCGGTGAAGGCACTGCTAGATGGTCAAACTTCGGTAACCGTAGGTATAGTAAGTGATAAAGTGACGTATACCCCATTTGACCTTGCTATTAATGGTAAAAAATCGGTAGATCCAGCCTTAATAGAGTTAGCTGAGATTTTGGCGATATAGATTGAAACGCCAACTCTAGAAAAAAGAGTTCAAAAAAAAGCTCGTTCCGAAAGGAACGAGCTTTTTTTACTATAAACTTCTGTTTACACGTCTATATTGGCATACTTGGCATTGGCCTCAATGAATTCTCTACGAGGTGGTACTTCATCACCCATTAGCATGGAGAATACTCTATCTGCTTCAGCTGCGTTGTCTAGAGTTACGAGTTTTAGTGTACGTCTCTCAGGATCCATAGTGGTTTCCCAGAGTTGCTCGGCATTCATCTCACCCAGACCTTTGTATCTCTGTATTTTTACGCTATCAGGATTTCCTGCACCCAAGTCACGCACGAGTACATCTCTTTCAGCGTCACTCCAGCAGTAGTGTGCTTTTGATCCTTTTTTTATTTGATATAGCGGAGGTGTAGCGATGTAGAGATACCCTTGCTCTATTAGAGCTTTCATGTATCTAAATACTAGTGTAAGAATGAGAGTACGAATGTGGCTACCATCAACGTCTGCATCTGTCATAATAACTATTTTGTTATAACGAAGCTTACTTGTATTCAGTTCACGAGCATCTTCTTCTGTACCGATGGTCACTCCTAAAGCCGTAAACATATTTTTTATCTCCTCATTATCATAGATTCGATGTTCTAGCGCTTTTTCTACGTTTAATATTTTACCACGAAGCGGAAGAATTGCTTGGTAGTTTCGATCTCTACCTTGCTTAGCCGTACCGCCTGCAGAGTCACCCTCTACTAAGTAGAGTTCGCATATGCTAGGATCTTTTTCTGAGCAATCAGATAGTTTACCTGGCAGTCCAGCTCCTCCCATAGGAGTCTTACGCTGAACCATCTCTCGTGCTTTAGCCGCAGCGTGACGAGCCTGAGCCGCTAGCATTACTTTTTGTACTATAAGTTTGGCTTCGGCAGGATTCTCTTCCAAGTAGTTGGTGAGCATTTCACTCACTGCTTGACTTACAGCTGCAGAGACTTCTCTGTTTCCTAATTTGGTTTTAGTTTGGCCTTCAAACTGAGGCTCTGCTACTTTTACAGATACGATAGCGGTAAGCCCCTCACGGAAGTCGTCGCCTTGTATCTCAAATTTCATTTTAGACAGCATGCCAGACTCGTCTGCATACTTCTTAAGTGTGTGTGTAAGTCCTCGTCTAAAACCGCTGAGGTGAGTACCACCTTCATGCGTATTTATATTGTTTACATAGGAGTGTAGATTTTCAGAATACGAAGTGTTATAGATCATAGCTACTTCTACGGGGATGCCGCTTTTTTCACCTTCCATGGCTATTACCCCATTCATTATAGGAGTACGAGTAGCATCTAGGTAGCGAACAAACTCACTGAGACCATCTGTGCTTTTAAAGTCTTCACGGATGTAATTTCCATCTTCGTCTTTATTGCGTTTATCCGTGATGCTTATTTCGATTCCTTTGTTGAGGAAAGATAGTTCTCGCATCCTGAGTGATAGGGTGTCGTAGTTGAATACTGTTGTCTCACCGAAAATTTCTGGATCAGGTAAAAACGTTACCATAGTACCTTGCTGGTCGGTAGGACCTACTTCTCGTACGTCGTATTTTATTTTACCTTGAGAGTATTCTTGTTCCCACTCTTTTCCGTCTTTGTATACAGAAGCTTTGAGATGGATAGATAGTGCATTTACACAAGATACACCTACACCGTGCAGACCACCAGATACTTTGTATGAGTCTTTATCAAACTTTCCACCAGCTCCAATTTTAGTCATTACTACTTGTAGTGCAGATACCCCTTCTTTTTTATGAATAGCCACAGGGATGCCTCTTCCGTTATCTTTTACGGATACGGAATCGTCTTCATTTATCCAAACATCTATTTTATCACAATGGCCTGCCATTGCTTCATCTATAGAGTTATCTACTACCTCATAAACTAAGTGATGCAATCCTCTTACGCCTACGTCGCCTATGTACATGGACGGACGTTTTCTTACGTGCTCCATGCCTTCTAAGGCTTGAATACTATC
>DNHN01000128.1 GCA_003485825.1 Bacteroidota bacterium
ACGGGGTCTAATGCAAATTCTGCTTCAGCACTTATTCAAGCAGGTCAACCCAACCTGAGAAGCCTATATCCACTAGAGTACGACATCCGACATAAAATTAATGCCAATGCTACTTTTGACCTTTCAGAGGTATTCTTCAGAAAGCGAGATGTGTTTAATAACACTAGTTTAAGCATTTTTGGAAATGCCCAGAGTGGTACTCCTTTTACAGCATTGGCTAATGCCATTCCAGAGGCTCAGAGCCTGGGTGTAGCCAGTCGAAGTCAGATAGAAGGGAACCCTTTCGGATCTCGAATGCCGTGGAACTATACGTTAGACTTGGCGCTAAGTAAGGATTTTAGTTTAAAAGAGAAACCTTTTACGGTCCAGTTGAATGCAAGAAACCTATTGAACCTGACGAATATTTATACTGTTTATGCGTATTCTTCATCTGCGTCTGACGATGGTTACTTAGCATCACCTCAAGGGCAGCAGCAAGTGCGAAATGAACTAAACGCGCAATCATTTGTCTACTACTATAATTTAAAGCAAAATAGCCCCAATAATTTTGGGACGCCACGAAACATAAGTATAACCTTAAGAAGTACATTCTAATCAAAGGGAATAGTACATATTTGCAGCGCAAAAAGTCAATGGGGAAGAATCACCGCATCCTGGTCATAGATGACGTACATTCAGTACTTCTAGAAAAGCTTGCAGCTTACTCGGTAAATTATATGCCAACTATCGCTGTGGATGCACTTGAGAACGCTTTGCAAGAAGCCACTATATTAGTAATGCGCAGTAAGTTAAACATGACTGCGGAGTGGATAGATAGAGCTCCTAACTTAAAACTGATAGCAAGATTGGGCTCAGGCATGGATAATATTGATGTGAACTATGCTACCGCAAAAGGGGTGCATTGTATTAATGCCCCAGAGGGAAATAGGAATGCAGTGGCTGAACAAGCAGTAGGTATGATGCTTATGTTGTTGAGCAACGTCTATAAAGGTGATAGAGAAATTAGTGAGAGAGTTTGGGATAGGAAAGGAAATGAGGGTAGAGAACTCCGAAATCTAACGGTGGGTATTATTGGATATGGTAATGTGGGGTCTAGGTTAGCAGAATTGTTAGTGGGGTTTGGATGTGAGATACTCGCATATGATTTATATAAACATGGTTTCGGTACTTCACAGGTAAAGGAAGTAAGTTTGGCGGAACTTCAGAACCAATCTGATATAGTAAGTATTCATGTACCACTCACCCCAATCTCTAAAAATATGGTAAATCAAGAATTTATCGATAGGATGAAGAAACCTGTCGTAATATTGAATCTTGCAAGAGGTGCGGTTGTAAATATTTCTGCACTGATTTACGGAATAAAAAATGGTAAAGTGTTGGGTGCAGGATTGGATGTTTTACCCAATGAGAAATTAGAGACTTTATCCAAGAAAGAAATTGAATTATTGTCGTATCTGTCAGATAGTAAGGTGGTTGTGATGAGCCCTCATATAGGTGGTATAACCAGAGATGCGTATATATTATTGGCAGAAGTGCTGGCGGATAAAATATTAAAGTGGGATAATAATCTCCCACTTGTGAACTGAAACTTAACCTTAGGTAAAATTAATTTGAATAATTGCATTTTTATAGCAAATATTGAAGTTCGAAAAAACGTGTAAAAGCAAAGTATATGAGAAAAACACTTACAGTAATATTGGCTTGTTTTTTTGCAGCCTCATCTTACGCTCAATCCAATTTTGGAAAGCTACAAGGTAAGGTTACAGATGCCAAAACAAAAATTCCGGTGGCCTACGCTACTATCCTTCTTGAAAAAGACGGTATACGTAAAGGTGGGGCATACACTGATGATGAGGGAAAGTATGTAATTAATGCATTAGATCCGGGCACATACAGTGTCACAGTGAAGTATCTTGACTATCAAGATAAGCAAGTGACTGGAGTGGAGATTTCTTCTAACAGTACAAAGTATTTAAATATAGAGATGAGCCAAAAGTCCGCCGAAGACGGTGAAGTGCTTGGCCCAGTAGTAATACGAGCAGGTAAGCCGCTTATTGAAAAAGATAAAAACACCCAGACATTGTCTAGTGGAGATATTGCTAAGCTTCCTACAAGGAACCTAAATGCAATAGCGGGTACATCGTCAGCCGCTAATCAGACCAATGGAGGAGGGATATCTTTCTTAGGAAGTAGAACAGATGCTACTGCTTATTTTGTGGATGGTGTGCGTGTACTAGGTAGTTCTAGTGTGCCTCAGTCTGCTCAGGGACAGATTGATATCATACAGTCTGGTATTCCAGCACAGTATGGTGACTTTACAGGAGGAGCTATTAGTATAACAACTAAAGGGCCGTCACGTGCAGTCCGCAGAAGTTTTGAGCTAATTTCGTCTAGTCCTTTTGATCCATACCACTTTAATCAAGCAGAGTTTTCTGCACTTGGACCATTGTGGATTAAAAACAAAGGAGGAGGCGATAAAGAGTATGTGGCTCTAGGCTATCAATTGTCTGCAAATGTAAATTACAGTGCAGATAACCGTCCAGGAGCGGGAGGCTTTTATAGTGTAAAAGAAGACGTTCTTGATGATTTAGAAGCCAACCCAATTACAGAAAATCCTAATGGGCCTGGTTTTATCTATCGTTCACTGCTTCTTACTCAAGATGATTTAGAGGTTACGAAAGCTAGAAAAAATGTTGCTGCTTATTTTGGCAACGTACAAGGTAAATTAGAGTATCTTCCTAACAAGAATACTTCGATTAGTTTATTTGGTTCATTTAACCAGAATCAAGGAAATAACTGGAACTATACGCAGTCTCTTATGAATTATAGAGAGTATAGTCACAGTACAAATCAAACACTTAGGACTTATGTGAAATTCACTCAGCGACTAGGAAGTACTACTGAAGATGACAAAGAAAAGGCGAAAGCGTTATTCTCAGATGCATTTTATAATATACGTCTAGACTACCAGAGTAGTTGGGCGGAGACAGTTAATCCATTGCACGAAGAGAATTACTTTGATTACGGATATATTGGAAAGTTCACATCAAATAGACAGCCGTTTTATCAGTTTGTTAATGACCCTACCAAGCATATAGATCAAAATGGAGATACGGTAACCCGTCAGGGATACTTCAATTATGTGACAGACGGTAATAATAGCATTGATTTCGAGAGAAGTGATAAAAACCCTCAGCGTGCACAATATACTCAAAGTATATTTGACTTTTTTGAGAGTGCCGGTTCACCATTACGCACGAATGCACAGATACAGCAGAACCTAGGTTTATTGAATGGTTTTACTCCAAACCTTACTTATTCCTTGTGGTCTAATCCTGGATCAGGAGCCACGGGTTATGCTAAGTCGCAAAATGAGCGAATTGCAGCATACGCACAAGGTGAGGCTATTCTTAATCTAGAAAACTCACATGACCTTCAGTTCGGTATGTACTTCGAGCAGACATTGTTCAGTTCTTGGAGTTTAGGCGCAGGTGGTCTTTGGACACTAATGCCACAATTAGCTAATAGTCATATCACTGAGCGTGATTTTGTTACTGAAAATGGATACATTATCGGTGGTCAACATTCCTACGATGACTTTGGTACCTTTACAGATACTGTTAGTTATGACATTCGTGTAGATTCAGATCAGCAAAAGACATTTGATAGAAACTTGAGAGCTAAGCTCATAGAGTCTGGAGCAAGAGATGCTGCAGGTAATCTATATACAGAGTCTTCATTTATAGATATTAATTCATTGGACCCAAGTACATTTACATTAGATATGTTTAGTGCAAATGACCTATGGAATAATGGTAATGCTAGAGTATCTTATTTTGGGTATGACTACTTAGGAAACCGTACGCGTAAGGCATTCTCCTTTGGAGATTTCGTGAATGACTTAGACAATAGAAGTATAGGTTCATTTGCTCCAGTATACAGTGCTATCTGGATGCAAGATAAGTTCCAGTTCAAGGATCTTGTACTTAGATTAGGTGTGCGTATAGAAAGGTATGATGCGAATCAGTTAGGACTGAAGGACCAATACTCTCTTTTCGCTACTAAATCTGCAGGAGAACTTGCTAGTATAGAGTCAGGTGATAGAGGTTCAAATTTATTGGCCAACTACTCGGTGCCAAGTAATATTGGTGATGACTATGTAGTTTATGTAGACGATATAGAAAATCCAGGTGAAATAGTAGGGTATAGAAATGGTAATACATGGTACGCACCAGATGGTACAGAGTTGGCTAGCCCAGATTTAGTACAGCAGTCTACTAAGAGTGGTAGAATTCAGCCATTTTTAGATAATACTAGTGAAGATATAGATGAATCTGCATTTGAAGATTACAAGCCAGTGATAAATGTGCTTCCTCGTGTTTGGTTCTCTTTCCCTATCAACTCTGAGGCTCAGTTTTTTGCCAACTATGATAAGCTAGCACAAAGACCAAATGATGGTTTGATTTTCGCACCTATTAATAGATATGAATTCTTAGAGGAGAATCAGGGTGGAGTGCTTCCGAATGCTAATCTTCAGCCACGTATAACTACTAGTTATGAAATGGGCTTTAAGCAAACGCTATCTCGTAACTCTGCTATTAGTATAATCGCGGCTTACAGAGAGACTAGAGGGGATTATGCATTGGTTCAAATAAATCAAGCATATCCTATCACTTATAGTAGTTACCAAAACTTGGACTTTGAGACAGTGAAAAACTTTAGAGCTGAGTATGAGTTAAGAGGAGAAGGAAGAACGTCACTCGCGATTAATTACTCGCTACTATTCGCAGACGGTACAGGATCAAACGCAAACTCTGCTGCAGCACTTATACAAGCAGGTCAACCTAACTTAAGATCACTATATCCAACAGAGCGTGATGTACGTCATCAGATTACGGCGAGAATAGACTATAGATTCAGAGGTGGAAATGAGTATACTGGACCGATTTGGTTCAATAAAAAAGTATTTGCAGATGCAGGTGCTAACTTTATCATCTCTACTAAGTCTGGAGAGCCATATTCAGCATACCGTAATGAAATAGCAGCGGTAGCTGTTGGTACAGCGACTCGTCAGTCTCTAGACGGTAACCCATTTGGTTCAAGACTTCCTTGGCAGTTTAAGGTTGATGGTAACTTTAGTAAAAACTTTAGTATTAAAAAGAAAAATCCAAAGGACAACTATAGAACACAGAGTATAGAACTTGCAGCGTTTATCTGGGTGCAGAACTTACTTAATGCACGTAACATCATAAACGTGTATGGTTTCTCTAGACTTCCAAACGATGATGGATGGTTAAGTTCTCCTCAAGGTGCTCAGTCAGCCAGCAATGAAGTAAACACACAGTCTTACTTAGCGCTGTATAATGCGAAAGTAGATGTGCCATACAACTACACTACTCCGAGACTGACAAGAATAGGATTAAGAGTATATTTCTAAGAAAAAATTAACGGAGCAATTAGAAGAATAGAAGATATGAAAAAGGAAATGAGAAAAGTGATGTTTGCCGCTGCCGTTCTAATGGTGGTAAGCGTATTTGCAAAGGAAAATGTAAATACTGAAGAGCCAAATAACACACGTAGTGAGAGTGCAAACACTATGAAGATGAAATTTGGTAACGACTGTGATCCGGCTACTCAAAGTGCAGATTTGGACGTAAATAATGTTCGAACTAAGATTTTGAATGGTGGTGATATGTGGTGGGATTTAAATAACGCCAAATACGAAATACCTAAATTACCTACTGAGACAAATGAAGTGCGTAAGCATAGCCTATTCTCAGGAGCTATATGGATAGGTGGAGAGGATGATGCAAAGCAGCTAAAACTTGCCGCTATGACGTATCGTCAGCGTGGTTCTGATTTTTGGCCTGGACCTATTAATCCAGGTACAGGTACTACTGATAAAACACAATGCGATGTTTGGGATAAGATATTTGAAGTTTCTGGTCAAGAAATAATCGACCACGCGGCAAACTATCAATCTGGTCTTATAGATGATAATATACAAGATTGGCCTGGACAGTATGCACCATATAAAGATGTTAACCGCAATGGAATCTATGACCCACAGGGCGGGGATTATCCGGTACTTCAAGATAAGTGTAAAGGACAAGATATAGATAACAATCCAGAAGATCAACCAGATCAAATGCTCTGGTGGATTTACAATGATAGAGGGAATATTCACTCAGAGACCCAGGGAGATCCGATTGGTGTAGAAATGCAAACTACGGCGTTTGCTTTTGCTACCAATGATGAGATAAATGACATGTCATTTTACAGTACGCGAATAGTTAACAGAGCATCAAGTGAGCTTACCAATACCTATTTTGGACAGTGGGTAGACGCAGATTTAGGAAACTTTGCAGATGACTATGTAGGATGTGACGTAGGACTTTCATTAGGATTTTGTTACAATGGTGATGATAATGATGAAGGTGTACTAGGATATGGACTTAACCCACCTTCCGTAGGGGTAGATTTCTTCGAAGGACCTAGTGTAGATACCACTATAAATGGTATCGATACTAGTATTGAGCTTGGGATGTCAAAATTTGTATATTACAATAACAATGCGAATAGTATAAACGGGAATCCTGGGTTAGCGACAGACTTTTACAATTACCTAAGAGGGAAATGGAGAACGGGTACAGACATTCAGTTTGGTGGAGACGGTATTACAGGCACGGATGGAACTGCTGCTAATTATATGTTCCCATTTGATACAGATCCTGCTCATCCGAATAAAAACTGGAATGAGAGACAAGCAGGTAATCAACCTGCAGACAGAAGGTTTATTCAGTCGTCAGGACCATTCGTTCTTAAGCCTGGGGCTACTCAGAGACTAACTGTAGGAGTGGTTTGGGCGCGTACTAACTTTGGTGGTGCTGATGGGTCACTTCTACTTCTTAAGCAAGCTAGTAGAAAGGCGCAAACACTATTCGATCAGTGTTTTGACCTTGTAGATGGACCTGATGCTCCAGAAATAGAAGTACATGAACAAGATAGACAAATTGTACTTTCATTTGGACAAACAGATGGACCGAATGTGGAATTGTATAATGACATTTTGTTTGAAGAAAATCAAACAAGAGAATACAATTTTCAAGGATATAGAGTATTCCAACTAAAGAATGCTTCGGTTAGTTTATCTGAATTGGATAATCAGTCTAGAGCTAGAGAAATATTCCAGTGTGATTTAATAGATGATTTTGAAAATCTATTTGAAAACGAGTATGATATAGATGTAGATGCGGATGTACTTAAATTGAGAGTGCGTGGAGCAAATGAAGGTCTAAGACATACGGTTAGAATAACAGAAGACCAGTTTGCTACAGGGTCGGATAAAACACTGGTAAACTCTAAGGTATATGACTACATCGTGTTATCTTATGCAGCTGCAGACGGTGGTGCGCGTCCACTATATTTAGAAGGTCGTAAAGTGAAGAAATTCTCTGCGATGCCACACAAACTGGAACCTAAGTTTGGTGGTTCTAGCGTACCTTCTGTTTATGGAGATGGTCCAGAGTTGGAGCGTGTTTCAGGTAAAGGAAATGGGAATAATGAGTTAGAAATGACTCAGGAATCAGTAGATGCTATAATGGCAAATAACAGTATCTTAAATCCTAAATATGAAAATGGAATGGGACCAGTTAATATTAAAGTAATAGATCCTCTTAAGGTTCCACTAGGTAATTTTGAACTTTCGTTAATTCCTAAAAATTTCACGGCAAATACTGGGAATGATGAAGATAGTTTGTTTGCTGATAGTACCATGTGGGTATTGGTTAAAGTAAATGAAGGCGCATTAAACGATACGGTGTATGCAGATACGACTATTAACTATGAAAATGAGCAGGTAATTTTAGAGTCTACCACGGGTAAGAAAATACTAGATTGGGGTTTTGCTGTAACTATTAATCAAATCGCAGAGCCTGGAAGAGAGCCAGGTAGATATGAAGATAATGGATTAATTAGTTGGACGGTAGAATTCTCAGATCCAAGTAATGAATGGCTTACTGCTGTAAGAGATAACGATGCAACTACAGCCCTTCAGTTTGGGGCCTTTGATTGGATTCGATCTGGGGTTACAGGACAAGCTCAGCTGTATGATGATCCAAGTTGGCATGATTATGCTACCAGTAAATATGGAGGCTCAGCTCAGCCATTGGATAGAAATGGAGTATATGAGAGAATTTGGGATGGACGTATAGCTCCAGCTAGACTGGTGTCAAATACGCAAAGAAGTAATGCTTCTGATAGAACTGCTACAAGCGTGCAGCCTATGACCTACGGGTATGCTGGATTAGCGGGTATTGGATTAAACAATCTTAGTAGTGTGGACATTGTGATTACGCCTGATGAGTCTAAATGGACCAAGTGTGTGGTGTTAGAGATGGGAGAAGACGCTGGATTGAATGAAGGTGGTGCTGAGAAGTTCGATATGAGAACAGGTGTTCTGAATTATAAAGGGCAAGATTTGCCAGCAGGACGATCCATATTCCCTGGCTATGCCATTAACATAAATACTGGAGAGAGACTCAATATAATCATTGGAGAGGATTCATATCAAAGAGGCGATAATGGAAATGATATGAAATGGAACCCTACGGATAATGCGGGTGTATTCAACGGTAATTATACTCGATTTGGAGGGAGACACTTTATTTATGTGATGGGTTCACATCAAGGTATTACTGCAGGATTACACCCTAAGCTGCCTATATATGACGAAGGGAACGCGTACTATGATCTTCTTAGTACTATGACTCCTACTAATAGAGCAACTAACTTAAGAGCAATATTTCAAAACTGTGACTGGATCATACCTACTTACTTAGAGCTAGGCAAGTCTATGATAGAAAATGCTGATGGAATCCCAGTACCACCCAATGAGGTTAAAATCAGACTGAGAGTAGCACAGCCTTATGGGTCTACTGATCAAACTGAGAACGGGGGGCTTCCTAAGTTTAAGTTTGGTACTCAAGATATATATAATGATATCAACTCAGATAACGGGAAAGCAGCTTTAGACTTAGCTATTATGACGCCTAATCCATATTATGCATTCTCAGGATATGAAGGAAGTGCTATTGACAATGCGGTGAAGATTAGAAATCTCCCTCCGAAGTGCGATATATCTATATATACCTTAGACGGCTCACTGGTTCGACGTATAAATAAAGATGATGAGTCTACAGAGGTCACCTGGAACCTAAAAAATAATGCTAGTGTACCTATTGCGAGTGGATTATATATTATTCATATTGATGCTGGTGATTTGGGAGAGAAAGTGTTGAAATGGATGGGAATAATGAGAGAGCTTGACCTTGACTCTTTCTAATTAGGAATTAGATAAATTTAGAAAATCAATGAAGAAATTAATAATATTATCAATACTAGTATCAGCAAGTACTGTACTATTTGCCGGGAACCCGGATAGAATAGGCCAAGCAGGTGCTACACAGTTAAACATCAATGGCTTTGGACGAAGCTCTGGATGGGGATGGGCTGCTATGAGTAGTGTGTCTGGTCTAGAAGGAATCTATAATAACATAGGTGGCCTAGCACGTACGGACAATACTGAAATCATTTTCTCGCGAACCGCATGGTTGATGGGAAGTGATATTAATATCAATACATTTGGGTTTGCTCAAAGTATCGGTGGTAGTGGTGCTCTAGGTGTTAGCATAATGAGTTACGATATGGGTGAAATTCCTATTACTACTTACGAACAGCCAGATGGAGGTATAGGTACTTATAAGCCAAGATTTACCAATATTACTGCAGCTTATTCGAAGCGATTTACACAGGAGATTTCAGGGGGTATTGGGTTTAAGGTATTCTCAGAATCT
>DNHN01000012.1 GCA_003485825.1 Bacteroidota bacterium
CGATAGTCTGCCAAGTAAAAAATAGTGCTATCTACGAATGTCCCTGCCAGATAAGAACTTATAACCACTCGAAAGAAGTCCTCGTCATTTCCATCGTCTCCTCCAAATTTTTTACTAAAACCACTTCCTTGCTCCATATCACGGGCGGTATACGTAGTATTGGTAAAGTATGCTCCAGAGATTGCTGTAGCTTCATCCAGTTTGATGTACGCTCGACTTCCTGTGCTTACCATATAGTTTGCTGTACTACTTACTCCTTGGCCAGTGATGGCACTGTACTGATTCCCAAAACCAGCAGTCAACGTATCGGTCAGATTACTCAGCGCCCATCCGCTCCAACTACCCCAAGTAGGATTATAACTATTGTTCCAATATCTTCCGTAGTGCATAAAACCACCACTTGAATCAGCTCCATTATTAAACGTATCTGCTTTAGCTAAAGCTAAATTATCAAAGGTTGAGTACACTCGCTGGTGTTCAATTTGTGCATAGGTCATCGCAATGAATGCTAACGTTATTAGTGTTAGTAATTGTCTTTTCATTTTTTTAAGGGTAATGTGTAGTTGATATTAATTTTAAAAATTCTTCCAGGTAATGGGGTGCGTGGTTGAGTAAAGTAGGGCGTATCGAGTAAGTTACCGCACACTGCACCAAGTCTGAAAATACTCCATTCGCAGTACCCTCCGAGCTCGTAGAGCTGATACGGTTCTATAAAACTACTGTTATCACTCGCCACATAATTTGCACTAACGTATTGAGAATTTACGTACAAACCGAAATTTCTATGTACGACTGTAATCGTGAAATTTCCCGTGAGTTGCGGTGTAAAAATCAGTTGCTTTCCATTCCGACTGTCCTTGTCATTGTCAAACTTGTAGGTAGCATTTACCCAATGAATATTCACTCGTGTAAGTAGTTTTAATCCTTTTAATTTTTGCTCGTGGTTAGCTGTAAACACAGCACCATAAACGATTACATTTGGTATATTCTTAGGTGATACTTCCCCTGACCCTACCCATTGAACCCAGTTTTGGAAAATACCTGCGTGTGGGTTCATGGTCAATTGCAGTTGTCTCCCATATCGGCCCAATTCTCCATTCACCTTATAGCCCTGCTCAGGCTTCAGGTCTGGATTACCTACGGCCTCCCCAGGTGAATACCAATAGAGTTCATTCAGCACTGGTAGGCGGAACACCCGCTGCACTGAGGTCGACCAATTATACTCTTTCGCAAAATTACCTTCCCCTTTTAGCTCTCCACTAAAAGCCTGCTTACCTTCAAAAAAAACAGTATTCTGAGCTAAGATAAACCGGATCTTATTGTAAGATTTTCTTACTGTAAGAAATACCCTTGGTCTGCTCCATACTGCATCATTTTCCAAGGCTTCTGAAGTATATACCGCTTCATCGAGAGCTACTCCTAGCTTTGCATACCATCGTTTTTCCAAATACTTACTGGCAGCTGCCGTAGTATTCACATTAAATACTCTGCTATCTGTTTCCTCTCCACGTTGGGTATTGTTAAAAACAATCTGTTCTGCCCATAGCTGATTTACGGCTTCATAGACCCAGTTTCTAGCCGTTTTTGTGGTGAACTTATTGACCATCATCGCATTGGCATCTGTTTGCCTATTGGTGCCAGTCTGGTATAATGGAGGTGGAACACCTCGTTCGGCCCCTTGAAGGTATAGTGTGTTGGTCCATTCACTTCGTTTCCATTTATAGCCAATCGTCTGTAAGAGGCTAGCTCGTTTGTAATCTGTATTCGACAGGACTGTATCTAAATCGTAATGGTACAAGCTGACTGTATTCTCAGATTGAGTGGCCACTCCACTTACACTATAGGACCAGTTATTTCTATTTCCGACGAACTTAAGATTGGTTGAAATTTCGTTTTGAGTACTACCGCTAAGACCTAAATGAAGTCCTTTTTTTTGACCTAAGGAAGATAGACTTATCGCATCTCCCATATTCAGAGCACCTGCGGTGTTCTGATCCGCTGGGTTGAGCGAGACACTTCCAAAATGAGCCGCATCTATGAGACTAAGGTCCATAGTACCATTCATACTGCTTTGCATGTTCGCTCCGTTTATCAGAATGGGTGTCTGCTGAGTGCCGAGACCTTTGTAGCTCGGTGTACTTAGCATCCCTGCTCCACTTCTACGTATGAAAATTCCGCTTTGTTTTTGCAGTAGCTCAGCAAAATTCTGATTTAGGTTAGCTTTTAACAACGTACTGGATAAAAGCTCTTGTCCTCTTAACTGCTTATGGGCTCCTACAGCGATAGAATCTAGAAAAACAGGCACATCAAGTCCAGTAGAATCCGGAGTACGGGTTCGTGGATTAGTCACTTGAGCACTAATGCTAAAAGTTATCAAAATCGATATGACAGCAAGCGCTGTTTTCACTGGTTTGTGTTTTATTTTCTGTTGAAAAACAATAGCCCATGAGATAAAATATATAAAAGTCGCGGTGCTAGCACCTATGGCTCTTATAGCTTTTTTTCCCGAAAGCATATTGAGTACTAATAGCATAAGCAGGTCTTCTGACTTAGTTCCTGAGGTAGTTTCCTTCCCACTCGCCTTAGCGAGCAGTGGATAAAGATAGACTACAACATTAACAGAACAATACAGCTGCGGGTACAGTGGAAGATTTACACTTCGCTTCCCTTCACTTTTGCTACTGCAAGTGTAACGTAAAATTATTAACTCATTCAAAATTGTTTTAATGATATAATTTTTGTTTTATTTGCCGCATTATTTTAATTTAGTCTAAATAAATATGATACGAGAAAGAATAAAAACGGAAACTACACAAAATCATCATGACGTAGAAGCTGCAGGTTACAGCGGACAGATTATGAGTGGTAGACTTACCGTGGAAGAATACAAAGTGCTAATTACTGTCAATTTGGTGCTTAATAAAGCATTTGAAAAGCAATGGTCTACACTACCATTTGAACTGCCAAAAAAACTGCAGCTGGAGCAACGTAGAAAAACAGCCGCTCTGGAAAAGGATGCCGCATTGCTTGGTCTTGCAGTTACAGGATCAAACGAGATCCAATTCCCTGTCGAAAGCTATGAAGCCTTTATGGGCACACTATACGTATTTGAAGGAAGCACGCTAGGTGGCGCTATCATTTACAAACAACTAAAGCAAAATCCTAACTTAAGTGCATTGGATGAATTTCATTTTTACTCCTGCTACGGTGATCAGTTAGGTATGATGTGGAAGGTATTTTTGGATCACCTCACACAGATAGAAGATACTTCACAAGTAGACAAAGCTATCGCCTCAGCTAAAACGACTTTTGACATCACCAAGGACGCTTTCACACGAATGAGTCAGCCTGCATTTTAAGTTATCCGCTCAAAATAAGTTCAAGTGCAATATATTTGCCCTCAATGGCAACAACACAAGACTTATCAAGAGGAATGTTTCTACGTTACAATGGACAGCTGTGCCAAGTAGTAGAATACCAACATACAATGCCGGGTAAAGGCGGTGCTTTTTATCAGGTAAAAATGAAAAATGCCATCACTGGCAAGTCTATGGAAAATAGATTTAGAAGTGGTGAAAACATAGACGATGTCCGCGTAGATCAAATAGATATGCAGTATCTGTACAAAGATGGAGAGAATCTAATGCTGATGAACACGGAGACATTTGAGCAAGTAGGAATACCTGAATCTATGCTAGGTGATCAAATGAAGTTTATCAAAGAGGAAATGATCCTAAGTGTATACTTCGATGAAGGAAACCCTATAATGGCCGATGCCCCAAATCACGTAGTACTTGAGATTACCTACAGCGAGCCCGGAATGAAAGGAGATACAGCAAACAATCCTTTAAAACCTGCCACCCTTGAAACTGGCGCTATAGTTAGTGTTCCTCTTTTTGTAGAGTCTGGAGAAAAAATAAAAGTAGACACCAGAACTGGAGAATACGTAGAACGTGCTAAATAACCTCGCTCAGTTAAAACGAGACAAAAGGTGAATTCAAATTGAATTCACCTTTTTTTTGGTGCCTTCTCAATGTCGCTGCTAGTACGTACTTTTCTTGATAGCAAGTAGATCTCCTGTCTTTGCTGCTTGAGTGGACCCTTTTGTGTCAAACGAGACTTCCATACTTAGCTAGATAGCAAAAACTACATCATCAAGACTGTTAAAATTACTACGCCAAGGATTGATTTATTTAATTTCATTTGTAGGTATAATTGATTTTCCAAAAAAGTAATGAATAGTTTAGCATCTGAACACAACTTCTTAGGCATCGCTCAAGAAGAGTTATTCACCTACCACTCTTCAAAATGCGTAATACAACAGCTACCGTATGAACATACCTCTTCTTACAAACAAGGCTCTGATAAAGGACCTCAAGCTGTAATTAATAACTCACACTATGTGGAGTTTTACGATTCAGAGCTAGATGCTGAAGCGTATAAAGCGTGTGGTATTTCATGTGTAGAACCTTTAAATTTTAATGAAAAAGTAGATGCCGAGGCTATGGACCTCATCTACCAAGACTCTAAAAAGCACCTAGACAACGATAAGTTTCTAGTAAGTCTAGGTGCAGAACACACCGTAACCTACGGTATCTTCAAGGCGTTTCACGAAAAATGGAATGACATTGGCATACTGCAACTTGATGCCCATAGCGACTTAAGACTAGAGTACGAAGGGAACAAGTGGTCTCATGCAAGTGTAATGGCTCGAATACACGAACTGAAACCAGAAATTTTTCAAGTAGGAATACGTGCTCAGTGCATAGAAGAGTCTCAACTTATCAAATCTGCAGATAACATTCACTGTTGGTACGCTCACCAGATATGGCAGGATGATACCTGGATGGATGAATTAGTAGCTAAACTACCAAAAAAGATGTACATCACAATTGATACCGACGGATTTGACCCAAGTATATGCCCTAGCGTAGGCACAGCAGAACCTGGAGGACTCCTGTGGTATCCAACACTAAAGCTGCTGAAAAAAGTGTTTGAAAAATGTGAAGTAAAAGGTTTTGACATAGTAGAGCTCAATCCCTCCTCGGATGACGATAGCACCGCTTACAATATGGCACAACTTTGCTACAAGCTAATCGGATACAAATACTGCCTTTAAGGCTATTTTACTTTTCTTTGCGCCCAAGGTTATGCAAGTATATTTAGACAACGCCGCTACTACTCCAATGGATGTACAGGTTATTGAGAAAATGACCGAAGTGATGCACGACTGTTTTGGCAATGCAAGCGCAATACACGGACAAGGTAGGAAAGCAAAGGCCGTAGTGGAAATGGCTCGTAAAGAGATTGCGACACTGCTTAATTGTGCCAGCTCAGAACTCATATTTACTGGCAGCGGAACAGAAGCGGATAACATGGCATTGCGCTGTGCCGTAAACGACCTAAATGTAACTCACATCATCACTAGTGAAATAGAACATAAAGCAGTACTAGACACCGCAAAAGAACTCCAAGCTAAGGGTCTGGCACGGATAACTTTTATTAAACTTGATGCACTTGGTAGAGCTGACTTAGAAGATCTAGAAAACATTGCTAAACAGAATCCTGGTAGCTTAATCAGCCTAATGCACGCTAATAATGAGATAGGTACACTCAATGACATAACTGCCATTAGTAAAATAGCTCGTGACAATGATTGCTATTTTCATACAGACACTGTGCAGACTATCGGCCACTACCCTATCGATCTTAAAGATTGGGATGTAGACTTCGTGGCTTGTTCTGCCCATAAGTTTCACGGACCAAAAGGTGTAGGTTTTTTATACAAAAACAAAGCACTCCGAATTCGACCGATAGTGACCGGTGGTGGACAGGAAGGCGCTATGCGCGCAGGCACAGAAAATGTGACGGGCATCGCTGGACTCGCCAAGGCATTAGAAGTGGCTAGTAGAAACATAGAAGTAAAAATTGATACGGTACAACGTATCAAAGCGTATTTCAAAGAACAATTGCTCAGTGAAGTAAAAGGAGTCTGTTTCAATGGTGACACCAGCAATGAAGGCGGTCTGTATACTGTACTCAATGTTTCGCTGCCTCCTTCTGACAATGCTTCTACTCTCCTCTTTCAGCTGGATATGAATGGTATTTGTGCGAGTGGAGGATCTGCTTGTAATAGCGGAGCTGTAGGTGACAGCCACGTGCTCAATGGCATACTCCATCCTACTGACCGATCAGCACTTCGTTTCTCTTTCAGTAAATTTACCACCAAAGAAGAGGTCGACTACGCAATCAGCAAGTTAAAAGAACTTATTTAAGTTTTGATACCCAGGTTACAAAGGCAACCTCCAATTAGCCTTATAATTGCCCTACAAAAAGAAAAATGAAACAATTATTTATACTATTGACGACTGTGCTCACTTTTGCTGCCTGCAGTGCACAACAAGGAGACGTAAAAACATTAAAACAAGCTGATCTTTCTGCTAAACTACAAGAAGACAATGTAGTACTGATAGACGTTCGTACTCCAGGAGAAGTAACGAGTGGGTACATACCTGAAGCTAATTTATTCATAGATATAAACGGAGCAGATTTTAACAAGAAAATTGCAGAACTAGACACCACTAAAACCTACGTAGTATACTGCCGCAGTGGAGCACGCAGTGGAAAAGCTTCTTCGTATATGGTAACTAACGGATTTACCGACGTCTATAATTTAGAAGGAGGTATCCTCTCCTACACCGGAGAGACAAAACAATAAACCTTCTTGATTATTGAATACCTCAGCTCTATCCTGCATGGTTAAAGGGGTCTCCTTATCGCTAGCTATTGCCGTATCTGCATTGCTTCTTAGCAATGTATTGGGCTTTAATGCGATACTTTTGGCGCTTGTCTTTGGAATTGTATTGGGCAACGCCTTTAAGCTTCCTGAGTATTTTAATCTTGGTATAAAAACCGCAAGTGGCAGATTCTTAGAGGTTGCTATTATTCTCATGGCGTTTAGCATAGACTATGGAAGTTTTCTAAAACTCGGATGGGAAACTATAATTATTGTAATAGTCACCATATCTGCGGTACTTCTTATGACTCTTTGGCTCGGCAAAAAAATGAATTGCCCTAGCAGTGCAGGACTATTGGTAGGTTTTGGTACGGCTATCTGCGGGTCTGCTGCTATAGCTGCTCTCGCTCCAAGTGTAAGTAAAGACAAAAGCGATATAGGGATATCGATGGCAGTAGTCAATCTATATGGACTCCTCGGAATGATACTGATTCCATTTATCACCCAAGATTGGTTATCTGACATACAAAACAGTATACTTCTAGGAGCAAGTTTACATTCCGTAGGCAATGTAGCCGGGGCAGGGTTTGCAATGAACGACGCTATTGGAGAAATGGCCGTAACCGTAAAGCTAGGCAGAGTTGCGCTCCTCACTCCAGCACTGTTGATTTTTGGACACTTCACAGCTAAAAAATCAGCATCTCATACAACGAATAAATTAAACTTACCGTGGTACTTAGTTACCTTTATAGTGATATCCATACTCGTTTCTATTTTCCCGTTTCCAGAGGAAATCTTGAGCTATAGTAAAAAAGGAAGCAACTTTTTACTCGCTACGGCTATGGCCGCCATTGGATTAAAAGTAAGTTTCAAAACGCTACTTAATTCAGGTAAAAAAGGATTGGTCTTTGGTGCGATACTATTTGCAGTGCAGTTATCTATTATTATGGGTTTAATGCTTGTCCTAGCAACATAGTAATCTCACTGTTCTTAAAACGCATTTTTTAGATTATCCGTTCTTGAGTGTGACTCTGGTCACTTTACAATCTTTATAGAGTAAGTATACTTGCTGTATATTTTATGAAACATTTACTTAGCATCGCATTTTTATTAGCCACAGTGTTAATACAAGCTCAAAACACACCTTTTTCCGTAGCTCTAGAACCTATGAACATAGAAGGTTTAGGTGGCGTACAGTCCTATGCCTTTGGACAACACGAAGGAAAATGGCTCATCGTTGGAGGTAGACTGGATGGGC